>JBIKNV010000011.1:0-17230 GCA_044358475.1 Pirellulales bacterium
GCACCCACATGAAGAGCAGCCACCTCAGCAGGAGGCCCCAGAGGATGATCCACACGAACGATTCCTGCAGGAACCCCAAGCCATCGACGCGACGGCCTTGCCAGAGGTGGCCGTAAAAGTAATTCCAGCCGGCCCGGCCGAGTACGATCACGATGAGCGACGTGAAGAGGCCTTCAAACGTCCACCGCAGCAGCGGGCCGTCGACCCGCCCCCGGCGGTCGCTCACCAGCCGTTCGATGCCGCTGGCCAGCCAGCGGCCCGTCCGCTCGAGGAGCGTGCCCACCGTTTCCCCGGCCTGAGTGTCATCCAGCCGAGCCCGCCCTACCAGCGGTGCCGAGATTTTGGCACGCCCGGCCAGGCCCGCGAGGATGCTTCGTGACTGCTCGACATCAGCCTCGGTGAGCCCGAGCTCCTCGACGGCCTGCCATGAGCCGTGACCGGCGACATACTCCGGCGCATGACCCGCCAGCAGTTGGCCGATGAGTCCGCCCCCGGGCCGCAAGCGAGTCCAGAAGGAGCCGATGGCCGACACGACATGGAGGAACATCGCGAAGGGACCGCCGTGCCACCGGTCGACCACCTCGTCGGTAAGCAGACGCTGCCAGGCCGTTCGGTTGGTCTGAAGCTTGTCCTCGATCGCGGCTGCGAGGATGCCTTCCAGTCGCATCCGTTCGGTACCTACGCCAGCAGCAAAATGTGTCACGGCATCTCGGAACGGCTCCAGATGCACTCGTGCCTGCCCGACGAACCAGGCCGTCAGATCGATCGCACCGGTGCGGCGCACCCGACGGGCCGCCCGCCCCACGAGTTCCGCATCGATCGCCGTGAGCAACTCTTGAAAGCCCGGCTCCGGCACCAGACCGGCGGCTGAACGCTGGGCAGCCTCCAGCGCATCGAGCCGAAAAATTCGTGGCACGGCAAACCCCTGCGACTCGAGTTCCCGTCGCCAATCCTCGCGGATGTCGGGATCCCGAGAGGCGTGTGTCTGCACGAAGAGCAACGGCCGCCCGGGCGCAAAGGCCTGCAACTCGCGGGCAACGATCCAGGAGCGGTATTTTTGGGCCGTCGCAACAAGCAGCAGCACGTCGCAGGCGGGCAGCACTGCGGCAAGGATGTCGCGATTGCGATTGGTGTCGCTCGGCCGTGGCGGGTGGGCAGCCGCGGCCTGCGGTTCGTCGGCCTGCGTGTCAGGGTCGGGACAGTCGACGAGCACGATGTTCGCGACCGCCGGCGACTCGCTCCTCACCACGCGGCCTTGCATGGCGTCGACGGGAAGCCACGAACAGTCGACGTCATTGGCCACCACCACGATCGGTGTGGTCGTCGTCGGCCGGGCGACATCGCTGGCAGTGGTCACCTCGCAGCCCGCCAGCGCGTTGACCAGCGTGCTCTTGCCGGTGCCGGTGCCGCCAATGACGCCCACCACGAGCATCCGCGACAACTCCCGGCGTGTACGGTCGAGCCGCGGGGCAACGTGTGCCCATTCCGTCCGGATCCGGCGTGCAGGCGGCCAGTCAGGTCCGGAATCGGCCCACCGCGCCAGCGACTCCACGAGGTCGTCAAAGTCGGTGAAGTCGGGGGTCACAGCGGAAGGATCACCGGCCTCTCCGCCGGCAGACGTTTCACTCATCATTGGGGCAACTCCCGGGCACAGTGCACAAGCAGGTGACGGGCCCGCGCGATCTCCGGCCGTGAGCCGGCCGCCGCCAGCCGATCGATCTCCTCGAGCCGATCGCCAAATACGACATCGTGCAGCGTCTCCGCGAGCACGCGGCTCCGCTCGGCCGACCAACCGGCAAACAACGCCTCAATGAGCGGCTTCAGACCCGCGACGGTCAGCCCCAGAGCTCCCTCGCCGGCGAGCGTGGCCGCGCCTCCCACCACCACGTCACCCACGTGATGAACGAGCGCGGTGAGCCCGCCGGCAGTCGCGGCGGCGGCGGGCACGGCAGCTGCACCGGCCATGGCGAGGCCTACGGTGATCGCTGGCCGCGCCACGGCACCGACGTTCAGGCCGGCGAGGATCCACCGCACCATGTCGGGGTTGTCGCGGGCGAAGGCATCGAGCTTGTCGCGGGCGAAGGCGCGGTAGTCGTCCGAGACGATCGGCAGCGCGGCATGCCGCCGCTCGAGGTCGGCATACCAGGCGCTCCGGTCAGCCTCGATGAGTCGGTCGCCCAACGTCGCCGCCAGCCGCGGGTGTGTGCGACAGATCTCGTCGAGCCGGTCGATGAAGTCGCCCAGGGCCCGCTTGAGAGCGGCCAGCTCCAGGGCCGCAAAATCCTCCCGCCGCTCCTCCTCCGTATGGGCGAGGCCCACCCGCCGTGCCGCCCATTTCACACCTCGCCCCGCCACGTGATACATCCGGCTCACGGTGAGATCGAAGCCTGAGCGACGTGGTTCGAGCCACTTCCAGATCTCATTCCAAACGATCTCACGCGGGGCCGTCGGCATCTCGACGCGCACCCGGCTCTCGTCGGAGAGCACACGGCGGGCCTCCTGCCACTCGCCAGCTGCTGCCTCGAAGGCATTCAGCCAGGCGCCGGCGCCGCCTGCAGGGTCGACGACGACACGAAACGCCCCCTCCATCGACGCGAGTTTGATCCGCTCGAAGTCGCAACCGGTGAGCCGCTGCCGCAGATCGACTGCCGTGCCATCGGGAGTCAGTTCCGCAAGCGCGTGAAACTCGATCCGGCCGGCAGCGGCAGAGTCTCTGTCAAACGGAGCCGCGTAGACAGCCGCGGGCTCGGCCCCCGTCTCGCGCATGAACGTGCGCAGCCAGCCGGCGAGCACCTGCCGCTGGGCCGGCCAATCGACCATGTTGAAGACGACAATCAGCGTCTTCCCTGCGACCGCAGCCGCGGAGAAGAAGTCACGGACCGTGGCGTCGTTGTATTTCTGCTGGGTCAGCACAGCCACGATGACGTCACAGGCATTGCGGATCAGTTCCGCCCGCCGCCAGTTGTCACGAAGTGTGCCGTCGATGTCAGGCGTGTCGAGAAGCACGAGTCGCTGCGGTTGATCGCCCCCGGCATCCTCGCGCCACACAAGCACGTTGGACTCGGTGGGGTCGAGCGCGTCGTCTTCACCACTCCAGGGCCGCGGGGCGAAGCCGGGGAAGAACGCGGCCAGGTCGATCCGCTCGGCAAGCCCACGGGGCAGGCTGACCACCGGATGGCGGGTGCGGGCCGCCTCCGGCACAGAACGACTGATCTCGCACCCGACGAGCACATTGGCGATCAGGCTCTTGCCGGTATTGGTGCCACCGCAGACGGCGGCCACGAGCAACGGCTCCCGGTCAATCTGTGGCTTGAGCTTGCCGAAGAGGGCCCCGTGCCATTCGGTGGCCGTCGGATCAGGAACACCGAGGGCACAGGCGAGCGGTTCAAGCGACTCGAGACACGAGCAGATTTCGGCAACGCAATCGCTCCATGCGGCGAGCGACGCCGGAGCAGCAGATCGCTCGAAAGAAGAAGGGATGTCATTCACGGACAAGACTCATCATCAGACCGAATCAGCCGCGGCTGATTGCCGCCTGGTTTTGTGTGTCCTAAACTATTCAAGCGGCGACGTTTCGACACGCTCCGTGGCCGGAGGGTCAGTGTGTCTTCCCGCGTGCGTCACCGCAAATCCACCCTTAGGCCAATCTTTTCCGATGCTTGAACGTCGACCACTCTTTCCCGGTGTCATCGAGATCAATCACCAGGCCGGCTATCGGATCGGCTGCAGTGTCTATCTCGTCTTCGACGACCGTGATTGGGTGCTCATCGACATCGGTTATGAGGAGACGGTGGACGAGATCATCGAGCTGATCCGGCAGCTCGATTTCCCGCTGTCGCAGTGCCGGGGGCTGGTCGCCACCCATGCCGACGTCGACCACATTCAGGGGCTCGCCAAGGTGAAAGGCATCCTCAAGGCACCGGTGCTCGCCCACCCCAAGGCCGTGCCAACACTCGAGGCGGGCGACCTGATCAAGACGTTCGCCGAGATTGCGGCGCAAAATGTTCACATGCCGATGCCGACCGTGACGGTCGAGCGGCAGATCAAAGACGGTGACACGATCGACGTCGGCTCGCGGCGTCTCGAGGTCTGGCACACGCCAGGTCACACCGACAGCCAGCTCGCCTTCCGATTCGACAACCTTCTGCTCTCGGGCGACAACATCTATCGCGACGGCTCGGTCGGCGCGATAGACGCCCATCATGGCAGCGACATTCCAGCCTTCATCAAGTCGCTCAAGCGGATTCTGGCCAGTGACGTCGAATGGCTCCTGCCCAGCCATGGCCCGGTCTTCCGGAAGGATGATGCGTTGCTCGAGAAGACGATCGCCCGGCTCGAGGGCTATCTGAAACTCGCCGACTTCGGCACCTGCGCCCCCCACTGGCCGCTGATCGACGAATGGGACCGGGAACTGGCGGAGGGGCGGATGCCTTCCGCCGCGGTGTAGCCGACCCCCACGGCCGACGCCGCGCTCTGCCGTGCCAAGCGGGCGGGTCGAAACCGCATCTGCCTGGCAAACCCTGTCGATTTTTCCATCAAGAACGGTCCTCCGGCCAACCGATACAAACGGTGAAATCGGTTTTTCCGGTTTCATCGTTTTTCAGGGGGACATTCCGATGACACGGCACCTGTTTGCCGCCGCCGTTGCGGCCGGCGCGGTCTTCTTTACGGCTGGCAGCGGCCAGGCCCAGCAGCCTTTCCCTGGCACGCAGGCGTATGGCCACCAGTGGGGTTCCTCGTACAACACCCACGACTGGAACCGACTCTACCACTACCCCTACGTGTGGTATCCGCAAAACTTCTACGCCGACGGCTACTACCAGAGCGCCAACGATCTTTACTACCGCTATCCGCAGGAGATGCGGGTGCCGGTCTATAACAAGCAGTGGCAGAACTACTACCCAAAGACCCGCCGCTACCACCAGGGCCACCATTTCCACCTGGATGTTTTTTGACGGGCGAAGCCCGTCAAAAAACGTTCACCGAGACCGGCTACAATCGCGGCCATGGATGGAGCCCAGCCGCCGCCGTTTGAGAATGACCGGGAGGCGGCGCGATGGTGGGTTGAGAATGTCTATGCCGGCGACGACGCCGTGCAACTCTCCGTGCGGGCCGTCGTCACCGGGATGGTGATCGGCGGCGTGATGTCGATCAGCAATCTCTACGTCGGCCTCAAAACCGGCTGGGGCCTCGGCGTCACGATCACCGCCTGCATCATCGCCTTCGCCGTCTTCAAGGGGCTCGAACAGGTCGTGGCAGCCTGGCGAGATCGCCCCTTCTCGATCCTCGAAAACTACACGATGTCGAGCGTGGCCAGCACTGCCGGCTACATGTCGAGCGCCGGCCTCGTCTCGGCCTTTCCCGCCCTCTACCTCACGACCGGCCGACTGCTCGAGTGGTGGGAAATCATGGCCTGGATCGCCGCCCTCTCATCGCTCGGCGTCTTCATGGCGATCCCGCTCAAGCGACAGCTCATCAACATCGACCAGCTTCCCTTCCCCTCCGGCATCGCCACCGCCGAGACGCTCAAGAGCATGCACGCCTCCGGCGACGGTGCCGTGACGAAGGCCCGCGCGCTCTTCGCCGCCGGTGCGGCCGGCGGCCTGACGGCCCTCTGGCGGGATGGCTTCGCGGCCATTCCCGCCCTCAGCCGGTTCGCTTTCCCCACCGAATTTGCCGCCTTTGGCCGCGACCTGCTTGCCAAGTACACAATCGGCATCGAGGGCTCGCTCATCATGCTCGCCGCCGGGGCGATCATGGGGCTTCGAGTCGCCGCCTCGATGCTCGTCGGCTCGCTCCTGCTCTATGGTGTCGTCGGTCCGATCCTCGTCGAACGCGGCATCGCCGAGCCGGGATACCGCGGTATCGTCTCCTGGACGCTCTGGCCGGCCACGGCATTGATGGTCACCTCGGGCCTGCTCTCCTTCGCACTCAAGTGGCGGACGATCCTGCGGGCCTTCGGCGGCCTGGCGAAACTCGTCGGTGGCGCCGCCGGTGCGGAAGACGACGACCCGCTCGAGCGGATCGAGGTGCCGGCGTCGTGGTTCGTCGTCGGCACGCTCGTTACCGGCACGGTCTGCGTGTTCCTCGGCCATCTCTTCTTTGGTATCAGCTGGTGGATGGGGGCGGTAGCTGTGCTCGTGACATTCTTCCTGTCGATCGTCGCCGCCCGGGCCACCGGCGAGACCGACATCACACCGATCGGGGCCATGGGCAAGATCACGCAGCTGGTCTATGGCGCACTCGCCCCGTCGAACATCACGACCAACCTCATGACCGCCTCGATCACTTCCGGGGCCGCCTCCAATGCCGCCGATCTGCTCACCGACTTGAAGTGCGGCTATCTGCTTGGCGGCAATCCGCGGCGGCAGACGATCGCGCAATTTTTCGGCGTGCTCGGCGGGTCGATCGTGTCGGTGCCAGCCTACCTCTTCGTGGTGCAGCGCAATCCTGAGCAGCTTGGCTCCGCGGCCCTGCCCGCGCCGGCGGCGAAGGTGTGGGCGGGTGTCGCGGAACTGCTCGCCAAGGGGATCGAGGCCCTGCCGGCGGGAGCCCTCTGGGCCATCGCGATCGGTGCCGCAGCCGGCGCGGTGCTCACGCTCCTCGAGGAATTCGCCCCCGAGCGACTGCGGCCGTTGATTCCCTCACCGACGGGGCTCGGTATCGCCGGCGTCATCCCGGCCTTCAACTCGATCTCGATGTTTGTCGGAGCGTTGCTTGCGTGGATCTTTGCCAAGGCGAGCCCGCGTGCCGCGGAGGCCTACACGATCCCCGTCTCGAGCGGCCTGATTGCCGGTGAATCGCTCGTGGGCGTGGCGATCATCCTTGCCGTCGAGATCTTCAAGCTCATGTAGGAGCAGGCCGCAGGCCTGGCGACTGCACGGAGGCGGTAAGCGTGGCGACGGCTGCCTCCACCTGCGACACCTCGATCCATTCATCAACGGTATGGGCCTGAGCGATCGAGCCGGGGCCAAACACCACGCACGGCACACCGGCCGCGGCATACACGCTCGCGTTGGTGCCATAGCGGGCTGCCAGCTGCCGCGGCGTGCTTCCCAGCGATATCGCCGCCGCGGTGAGCCAATCAGCCAGCGCCGCCGCGGCCGGATGCTCGGCCGACATCCCGCCACTTTCCAAAAATGGCTCGTCGTGCTCCACGCGGGCTTGGCCGGAAACGGCCGCGATCCGCTCGATCACCTCGTCCCGTGCGGCGGTCGGCGACTCGCCCGGTAGCACCCGCCGCTCAACCTCGAGCACCACCAGATCGGGTACGAGGTTCACACCACTGCCGCCATGAATCGTGCCGAGGCTCAGCGTGGGCGGGCCGCAGGGGTGGCCGGGATTGCGGGCGAGCAATTCCTGGGCAAGCGACTCGATCGCCAGGATCACCCGCCCCGCCGGGTAGATTGCATTTTCACCCCGTTCGGGGAATGAGCTGTGGCAGGCGCGGCCCCGCACCCGAACTCGCCACCGCACCGCCCCCTTGTGTTGCGTGACGATGTCGAGATCGGTCGGCTCGGCGATGATCGCCGCCGTAGGCCGGTCCCCGACAAACTCGCGGGCGGCCGCGTCACCGGGCACCGCATCGGCAGTCGGTTCGTCCCACAATCGTGCCAGCGCCTTGGCTCCGGAAAACCCAAACTCCTCGTTCACCGTCGCGGCAAAGAGCACCGTCGCATGGCGGGCTGCGTCGGAATCCCGCAGGCGATCGATCGCCACGAGCATTGCCGCCATGCCCCCCTTCACATCGCAGGCGCCGCGGCCGGAGAGTCGCCCGTTGTGCACCGCTGGCGTGAAGGGCTCGATCGTCATGCCATCGGCGGGAACTGTGTCCTGATGGGCGTCCCACAGGATCACCGGCGCGTCAGGCACGGTTGCCTCCAGCCGGGCCACCACGTTGTCCCGTCCGGGTGACACCTTCTGTCGCAGGCACGGCAGGCCGGCCGCTGTGAACCGCTGGACGAGGTATTCCGTGACTCGTCCTTCGAGGTATTCCGGCCCCGACACATCCCGCCCCATCGGGTTCACGCTCGGGCGGCGAACGAGGTTTGCAAGAGTGGCCAGTGGGTCAGACATCATCGACACCCTACCAAACCAGTTCATTTCTTTCCCTTCCCAGGGGACCTCCCCTACGATTCTCGGTCGTCTGCCGAAGGCCGCCGGTGTTTGATCGAGAACTCCCCGACCATGTTTCAATCCTGCGATGTGCATGCGGTCGTGTGGATGGCGGTCGGGCTGGTGGCCTTCGCCGGCTCTACGGTTGGTGCCGAGCCACCGTCCGCACCCGACGAGCACCAGGCGACGCTCGATGACCTCGCCTGGATGGTGGGCGACTGGGTCGTGGAGCAGGAGGACCAGGGGCCGACCAATGCTGATGAATCGCACCAGACGATCGCGGTGCATGTTCGCTGGAGCCCCACGAGGGCGTTTCTCATCCGCGAGATGACGATCCATCACGACACAACGCGAGTCGCCCACTACACACAGCGGATCGGCCGTCATGCCCGCACCCACTCCCTCCGCTCCTGGCTGTTCGATGACCAGGGGTCACACGGCGAGGCGGCCTGGACAAAGAAAGGCGACGCTCTCGTCGCTCGTTCGACCACCGTGCTGCCGGATGGCAGCGAGGTTTCGGCACGGACGGAATACCGTCACGACGGCAATGACCGCTGCACATGGGAATCGGTGCACACCCACGATGGCGCCGCCGACGTGCAGCCACTCCGCCTCGTGCTCGTGCGGGCGTCGGCGACCCTGCCCGCCGCCACCGCGACCGCCGATGACGATGACGTGTCCCGCAAGGCCGCGATCATGAATGGCCCCCGCTGGCAGCAGGCGGTGTTCGAACTGGGGCAATGGCTGGCAACACAATCGATCTATTCGTCTGAGGAAGTGCTCCGCATCAAGGCCGGCTTCAATGATCGTGTGGCCCACGCGTCCGCGGACGACCTTGCAGAGATGCTCGACGACCTCGACGCCAAGCTGCGCATCGTCGACAGCCCGGAGGCTCGCGATGCCCGCGACTGGGTGGGCCACTATCTCTCCGCCCTGTCAGATCGCAGGCGGGCACGAGCGCTGGCCGACGTGCCTGACATCACGAAGATGTCGGTGGCCGAACTCCAGGCCGAAATCGAGAACGTGACCCAGAAACGATCCGGCATCCAGCGACGCCAGGCAGCCTTCGAGAGCGGGCGGCGGGAACTCGTGGAGCAGGCTCGTCAGACGGGGCAGCGGGCCGCAGTCCCACCGTCGGGCGGCCGGGCGGCGGCGGTTTCGCCACCCCGCCGTGATGGCGAGCCACCTTTTTCCTCGACCCGCGGTCCGGGCATGACCATCTATACCGGGGGCGGCTTCGGTGGCGCCGGAGTCGCCATCAGTGTCGGCAACTTTTAGCCCCAAAAACGCCCACCTCGTCCGCTGGGGCGTCTGGCTGTATAACCTTGGGACAGCGAGGGCGACTTCGTGACGAATTTCACGAAGTGGTCTCCCGCTGCCGAATTTCATGTTTTGTCGGTCTCGCAGACGTCTTCCTCCTAGCCCCGCCAGCCTGTCATGGACGCGATTCTCCCCGTCCTTCTGTTTGTCGTGATCGCGGCAGCGGTCTCGGTCGGCCTTGTCGTGTTCGCCGAACTCGTCGGGCCGAAGCGACACGGGGCGGTCAAGGACATGCCGTACGAGAGCGGCATGGACCCGATCCATGACACGCGCCGCCGATTCGACGTCCGCTTCCACCTCGTCGCCATCACGTTCCTGGTCTTCGACGTGGAACTGCTGTTCCTGTACCCATGGGCAGTCGCGAGCCGGTCGGCCGCGGGAATCGACGCCGCCGTTGCCAACGGATTCGTCTCCGGACGGGGTCTGGTCTTCATGGCGGCGATGGTCTTCACCGCACTCGTGATCGTCGGATTCGCATACGACTGGAGAAAGGGGGTGTTTCGATGGCGGTAGCCTCGTCAAACCTGGAACTTCCGGAGAACGTCGTCGTCAGCAAACTTGACGAACTGGCCAACTGGTGCCGCAAAAACAGCCTCTGGCCGATGCCCTTCGCCACCGCCTGCTGCGGGATCGAACTGATGGCCACTGGTGCCAGCAAGCACGACCTCTCCCGCTTCGGTGCCGAGGTCTTCCGGTTCAGCCCGCGGCAGTGCGACCTGATGATCGTGGCCGGCCGCGTCGTCATGAAGATGCTTCCCGTGCTGCAGCGGATTTGGCAGCAGATGCACGAGCCCAAGTGGTGCATCTCGATGGGTGCCTGCGCCAGCACCGGCGGTGTCTTCGACACCTACGCCGTTGTCCAGGGTATCGACCGCTTCATTCCGGTGGACATGTACGTGCCCGGCTGCCCCCCGCGGCCGGAGCAGCTCATCCAGGCGATCATCGATCTGCAGGATAAGATCCAGCGGGAGGGCACGATCACCGGCCGCGAATTCGACACCCGCCAGCGTCAAGAGCGGAAGCGGGCGCTCGTCGAGATCACGGCGCCACTCACGATCGACGCATCCCGCAATCCCATCGTGCAGCGAGAACTCGCCGCCGCCGCCCTTCCCCGTTCCTGATCCCCCGCCTGCTTCCATGCCGCACCAGCCTCCCGCCGTCGATGATGTCGTCGCTGCTGTCCGCGAACGGTTTGCTGCCGCAGACTCGAGCGTGTTCCGTGGACAGACGCGTCTGGTCGTGCCCGAGCCGCAGTCGTTCGATGTGCTGGCGTTTCTCAAGGAACGGGGATTCGACCTGCTCGTCGATGTCTCCTGCGTCGATTATCTCGACTATCCCGATGCCAAGCATCGGTACGGACTCGTCTATCTTCTGGCCAACACGGCCACCAACCAGCGGCTCACGATCCGTGTCTTCGTCGACGATCCTGCGCCGACGGTGAAGAGCGTCGTGCCGCTCTGGGAAGGCGCCAACTGGCTGGAGCGGGAGGTCTGGGACCTCTTCGGCATCCATTTCGCAGGCCACCCCGATCTCCGCCGCCTGGTGATGCCCGAGGAGTTCACCGCCCACCCGCTTCGCAAGGACTATCCGCTCCAGGGCCGCGGCGAACGCCACAATTTCCCCGTCATCACCCGAGATCACAGCTAGCCGATGTCGATCGCACCTGCCGAATTCGCTGTTCCGACCCACAGCCCCACGCCGGCTGCGCGGAGCGAAGACTATCTCTGGACGCTCAACTTCGGCCCCCAGCATCCGGCCACGCACACGACGCTCCGGCTCGTGCTCAAGCTCGAAGGCGAGCGGGTCGTCGACGCGATGCCGGAGATGGGCTACCTCCACTCCGGCTTCGAGAAGATCGGCGAGCACCTCACGTTCAACCAGTACGTGACGGTCACCGACCGGATGAATTACATCTCGCCGATGGCCAACAATGTGGCCTGGCACCATGCGGTCGAGACGCTCCTGGGCATCGAACTCACGCCGCGGTGCAAATACATCCGCACGATCATCGCCGAACTGGCCCGCATCAGCGACCATCTCCTCAGCAACGGCGCCGTCGGGCTCGATACCGGAGCGTTCACGTTCTTCCTCTACGCGTTCTATCAGCGGGAGGTGATCTACGACATTTTCGAAACGCTCTGCGGGGCCCGGTTTACCAACTCCTACACCCGCGTGGGGGGCGCCTCGCAGGATTTCACGCCGCTCGTGATCGAGAAGATCCGTACGTTCGTGAAGACGTTTCCCAAGACGCTCGACGACATGGAGCGGCTGCTCACCCGCAACCGCATCTTCGTCGACCGTACGAAGGGCGTGGGCGTGCTCACGAAGGAGGAGGCGATCAGCCGCAGTGCGACCGGCCCGGTGGCGCGGGCCAGTGGCGTCACTCGCGACCTGCGGAAGGACGAGCCCTACCTCGCCTATGAAGATTTCCAGTTCCAGGTGGCCTGCGCGAGTGCCGGCGACTGCTACGCCCGGTATCTCGTGCGGATGCAGGAGATGCGGGAAAGCCTCAAGATCGTCGCGCAGGCGATCGAACGCCTGCCCAGCGGGCCGGTCAATGTCGGCATCGACCAGCGGATGGCTCTCCCCACGAAGAAGCAAGTCTATTCGTCGATCGAGGGCACGATCTCCCACTTCGAGCTGTCGATGAGCAACCGCGGCTTCGAAGTGCCCTGCGAGGAATCCTATGCCGCCATCGAGGCGCCCAACGGCGAACTCGGCTTCTACATCGCCGGCGACGGCAACGAGACGGCGTACCGCGCCCGGTGCCGCCCGCCGAGCGTGCTCCACTTCGCGATGTTCCCGCACCTCATCCGCGGCCACACGCTCTCCGACGTCGTGGCCGTGCTCGGCAGCCTCAACATCATTGCCGCGGAACTCGACCGATGATCGCCCAGAAAAAAATCCTCACCGATGAGATGATCGCCCAGATTGAGGCGCTCGCGCCGCGGTATCCTACGCGGCAGGCACTCACACTTCCGGCGCTCCACCTCGTGCACGCGGCGCTGCGACAGGTGCCGCTGGAAGCGGTCGTCGAGATCGCCGAGGTATTGGGGCTGGCGCCGGCCGAAGTGCAAGACACCCTCACCTTTTACCAGTTCTTCCATCAGGAGAAGCCGCACGGCAAGGTGCGTGCCTTCGTCTGCCGGTCGATTTCCTGTGCCCTGCGGGGAGGTGATCAACTGCTCGAGCATCTCTGCCACAAGAACGGCGTGAGGCCCTACGGCACGACGGCGGATGGTGAGCTGACGATCGAACCGGCGGAGTGCCTCGGCGCGTGCGATTTCGCCCCCTGCATTCTCGCCAATGACGACCTCCTCGCAAACATGACGCCCGAGGCCGCGGAAGCGGCATTGAAAAAGCCACGCGCGAGGGCCACCTGACATGCCGGCATTCAAGCCTGTTCTTCTGGAAGCTGTCGGCGTGCCTGACGGCCACCTGCTTGCCAGCTACAAGAGCCGTGGCGGCTATGCCCCGCTCGAGAAGATGCTTGCGGAAAAGCAGCCCGTCGATGTCGTCGACATGGTGAAGGCGTCGGGGCTGCGGGGCCGGGGAGGCGCCGGCTTTTCGACTGGGCTCAAGTGGACCTTCCTTCCGAAGGACCATCCAGGGCCGATCTATCTCTGCGTCAATGCCGATGAGAGCGAGCCCGGTACGTTCAACAATCGCATCCTGATGGAGGATGACCCGCACCAGGTGATCGAGGGCATCATCCTCTCGTCATTCGCGACGCGGGCCTCCACGGCTTACATCTACCTGCGGTACGAGTATCCGCGGAGTTGGCACAGGCTGCAGGCGGCAATCGACGAGGCCTATGCCGCCGGCTATCTCGGCAAGAACATCCGCGGCACGAATTTCTCACTCGATATCTATCTCCACCGTGGTGCCGCGGCCTACATCTGCGGCGAGGAGACTGGCCTGATCGAAAGTCTCGAAGGCAAGCGGGCCTGGCCGCGGATCAAGCCACCGTTCCCAGCCATCGAGGGCTTGTTCCGCAAGCCGACGGTCGTCAACAACGTCGAGACGATGGCCTGCGTGGCCCAGATCGCCCGCCGCGGCGTGGAGTGGTTCAAGTCGATCGGTGTGCCGGCCGATCCGACCAACCCGCGGGACCCCGGCTCCTACGGACCCAAGCTCTATTGTCTTTCCGGCCATGTCGAAAAGCCGGGCTGCTACGAGGCGCCGCTGGGCATCACCGCCCGTCAGTTGATCGACGAATTCGGCGGTGGCGTGTGGAAGGGCCGCAAGGCGAAGGCAGTGATCCCGGGCGGCATCTCGATGGGCCTGATGACCGAGAGCGAACTCGACACACCGCTCGACTTCGCCGGCCCCGGCAAGGTGGGCTGTCTCGGGCTCGGCACCGCGGCCGTCGTCGTGATCGATGACCAGACGAGCATCGTCGACGTGCTCCACAATTCCTGCCGGTTCTTCGCCCACGAGTCGTGCGGCCAGTGCACGCCCTGCCGCGAGGGCACGAGCTGGAGCCTGCGGATGCTCGAGCGGATCAAGGCGGGCAAGGGACGACTCAAGGATCTTGACCTGCTCGCCGAGATCGGCAGCACGATGGGGATGATGCCGGGCAGCACGATCTGTGGCCTGGCGGACGGCGCCGCCTGGCCGATCAAGAACGCGATCAAGAAGTTTCGCAGTGAATTCGAAGACCACATCAAGCGAACGAATCCCACGGGCTGGATGGTGACCGAGCCCGTCCCGGCCTTGCAGATCGTGGAGGCGCACTAGGAAGTCTCATGCCCGTAGTCATCGTTGACGGACAAGAAATCGAGTTTGGGGCCGACGAGCAGCTCAACTGCATTCAGGCCGCCCGGCTGGCTGGCAAGGAGATTCCGCACTATTGCTGGCATCCGGGCCTGTCGGTGGTGGCCAGTTGCCGCATGTGCCTGATTGAGACAGGCCAGCGAGATGCGAGCACAGGCACAGTCACGATGGTGCCCAAGCTGGTGCCCGGCTGCCAGACGCCGGTCAAGGACGGGACGGTGATCGTCACTGAGAGCGACAAGGTGACGGAGAGCCGTGCCCGGGTCGAGGAGGCGCTGCTCATCGACCATCCGATCGACTGCCCGATCTGTGACAAGGCTGGCGAGTGCCTCCTGCAGGACTACCACTTCGAGCACGGCCAGGCCGAGCGGCGGGCCGATCTCCACCCCTTTCACAGCCGCAAGCGGGACGTCGGGCCGACGGTGTCTCTCTTCGTCGACCGCTGCATCATGTGCACACGGTGCGTGCGGTTCACCCGCGAGGTGAGTGGCACATCGGAACTGATGGTGACCAGCCGGGGAGCGAAGGAAGAAATTGATGTCTTCCCTGGCTTCCCGCTCGACAACAAGCTCGCCGGTAATGTCGTCGATCTCTGCCCGGTCGGCGCGCTCGGCGACAAAGACTTCATGTACCAACAGCGGGTCTGGTTCCTGAAGCGAGAGCCGAACGTTTGCGGTGGCTGCGCCGCCGGATGCTCCATCTTCACCGAGCACAACCAAGACACGGTCTACCGGCTCAAGCCGCGCGAAAACATGCACGTCAACAAGTGGTGGATCTGCGACGAGGGCCGCTACGGCTGGCACCATCTGCACGATTCCGCCCGCGTGCTCGAGGCTGGCCGAAAGGCAGCAGGTGGCTCGCATCGCGGCGCCGGGGTGAAGGGTGGGGTCGAGCCGGTTGAATGGGCCGATGTCGTCACGCAACTCCGCAGCGACCTGGTCGCGGCCGGCCGGCTCGCGGTGGCCGTGTCGCCACAGCTCACGGTTGAAGAAGCCTGGATGCTTTGCTCGGTCGCCCGGTCGATCGATCCGGAGGCCTATCTCGCGGTGGGCTTCGTGCCGACAAGAGACCAAGACGAGACCTTTCCCGGCGGCTTCACGATTCGCGGCGAGAAGTGCCCCAACCGCCGCGGTGTCGAGCAGGTGCTTGGCCTGTTCAACGCAGCCGGCAACAGCTGGGACGATCTTGTCGCCCATGTTGCCAGTGGCGGGGCCAAGGCCGCGTGGGTCACGGCCGGCCATCCGCAGCCCTGGATCGAGACGGCCACGGCGGCGGCATTCGCCGACCTCGAGCAACTCGTCGTGCAGGATGTCTTCCATTCACCGTTGATGGAACTGGCAACCTGGCGGCTGCCCGCGGCCGGCTTTGCCGAGCGGGCCGGCACGTGGGTGAATGTCGCTCACCGAGCCCAGTGCTTCCGCCAGGCGATCCGCCCGCCGGCTGGCGTCTGGCCGGAAGGCCGTCTCTATTGGAACATGCTCGGCCGCCGCGGGCTCTATGACCCGATAACCATCCGCCACGAACTCGCCGCCTCATCGGCCGCCTTCGCGGCACTCGCCGATGGCATTCCTGCGACCGGCATCGACCTCCGCATCCATCAACTTGCATGAACGCTCTCCTCCCGTCTCCGGCAACCATCGCCGCCCTCGTGAAGATCGGCCTGCTCATCGGCGGCCTGATGACGGCCGCGGCCTACCTCGTGCTCGTCGAGCGGTGGATGGCCGCCTGGGTGCAGGATCGCAAGGGCCCGAATCGGGTCGGCATTCCGCTCACGAAGATCCGCCTCTTCGGTCTCGGGCAGCCGCTGGCCGACGGCCTGAAGATCATCCTCAAAGAGGACTTCACGCCGAAGCATGTCGACAAGGTGCTCTACAACGTCGCGCCGCTGCTCATCCTCGCCACGTCGCTGGCGATCTTCGCGGCCATCCCGTTCGGCAGCGTGCTGCCGCCGCTGGGCATCCCTGGCTTGCCCGATCCGGTGCCCTTTCTCGTGGCGCCGAGTCTCGACGTCGGGGTGCTGTGGGTCTTTGCCCTCTCGAGCATCACCGTCTACAGCGTGCTCCTCGGTGGCTGGGCCAGCAACAACAAATATGGCTTCCTCGGGGGCCTGCGGAGCAGTGCCCAGTTGGTGGCCTATGAAATCCCGCTCGGCCTCGGCCTGCTCGGCGTCGTGCTGGCGGCCGGGTCGCTCCGGCTTGATGTGATCATGAGTGCCCAGGCTCAAAGCGGCGTGTGGTATGCATTCGCACAACCGCTGGGATTCATCGTGTTCTTGGTGGCAGCGTTCGCCGAGGCGGCCCGGCTCCCGTTCGACCTTCCCGAGGCCGAGCAGGAACTCGTTGGCGGCTATCACACGGAATACTCGGGCATCAAGCTGCTGCTCTTCCTCGTCGCCGAGTTTCTCCACATGGTCACGGCCTCGTTCCTGATCGTGATCATGTTTTTCGGCGGCTGGCACTTCTGGGGCCTCACCGGCTCGGGTGACGAGGTGACCTGGGCCGGGGCATTGATTCGTTTCGGCGTGCTCTCCGCCAAGATTTTTGCCGTGATCCTGTTCTTCATGCTGGTCCGCTGGAGCTGGCCGCGGTTCCGGTTCGATCAGCTCATGAACCTCGCCTGGAAGGTGATGCTGCCGCTGGGACTGGCCAACCTCGTCACGGTAGCCACGATCGAGGAGTTTCGCCCGCAGCTCAACGCCGCCCTTGGGTCAGGTCCAGCGCAGTGGCTGGCCATCGCCGCCCCCTGGGCAGTGTTCTTCATCGGCTGGATCGCAGCTGGTCTCCTCACGCCGTCGGGCACCGACAACCGCCCTGTCCGCACCCACGACCCGTTCGACATCGAGCACGAACTCTCCGGAGCATGAGCCTGCCATGAAGCCGACCGATCCCGCCGTCACCTGGCTGGAAGAGAAGCCGCTCGGACTGGCCGAGCGGCTCTACCTGCCGCTTTTTGTGCAGGGCCTCGCCACCACCGCCCGGCACTTGGTGAGTCCGAAGGTGACGGTGAGCTACCCCGAGCA
>JBIKNV010000203.1:0-5421 GCA_044358475.1 Pirellulales bacterium
GCGGGGCGGGGGATCGCGGGCCGTGCACATGGGGCCCGCGTGCCTGTGTGGCGGCGGGCCCGCGTGATGAGCGACCGCAGGGTCTCGACGACATCCTCCACCGCCTCGGACTGATTCGACAGGTCGGCCGCAGCGCGGGCGCCCTCGTCGGCGCGGGTGGCGTTCTCCTGAGTGATCTGATCGAGCTGTGTCATGGCCGTGCTGATCTGACGGATTCCCTGCGACTGCTCGCGGGCGGCTGTGGCGATCTCGGCAACGAGTTGATCGGCAGCCTTGATGCGGTCGGCGATCTCGTCGAGCGACGTGCCCACGCGGGTGCAGCTGGCTGCCCCTTGACGGCTGCTCTCGATGGCCGCCTCGATGCGGTCGGCTGTTTCCTTGGCGGCGGCGGCGCTCCGCTGGGCGAGGAGCCGCACCTCGTCGGCGACGACCGCGAATCCCGCACCCGCCTGGCCGGCGCGGGCCGCCTCGACGGCGGCGTTGAGCGCGAGGATGTTGGTCTGGAATGCGATTTCGTCGATCTGCTTGACGATCTTCGCCACCTCACCGCTTGATGTCGCGATCGCCTCCATCGCGACGTCCATTTCCATCATCGTGCGGGCACCGGCCTCGGCTGCCGTACGGGCTTGGGTGGCGAACTCCTTCGCCCGGGAGGCATTCTCCGCGGTGGTCCGTGTCATCGCCGACATTTCCTCGAGGGCCGCCCCGGTCTCGGCGACCGATGCGCCTTGCTCAGCACAGCCGGTGGCGACGGTCTGGCTGACGCTTTCCAGTTGGGTTGATGCGGCCGCCATGCGGGCGGCACCGGTCTCGAGCGAGCTGGAAATGCCCATCAGGGCTCGTGACAGCGATCGCATGATGCCGGATGCCAGGAGCAGGCCCGTGAGCACTGTGGCCGCCAAGGCGATCACGATGATGCGGAAGCCCGTGTTGAGCTTCGCGTCGGCGTCCGCCAGTTCCAGATTCGAGAGACCGATGTTGTAGTCGATCACCACATTGAATTGATCGAGGCAGGTGCGAGCGAGCTGGTCGACGTCGGCCCGGATGGCGTTGCCAGCGAGTGCCGATGAACCCTTGGCGGCGAGGGCGAGCGATTCCTGCACCTTCGCGAGGAAGGCCTGTCGCGAGTCGCGGGCCGCCGCGAAGAGGCGGGCATCTTCCGTATCACACAGGAGACCATTGTATTCAGCACACAACGCGTTGCCCTGATCGATCGCCATCCGCAGTTCCGCCTGCGCTGCCGCGATGCGGGTGGGATCATCGGTGTCAAACACAGCCGTGCGGGCCGCCAGGAGGGTGAGCAGGTTGGTCTTGATGATGCGGCTGAGCACCACGACCGACGGCACAGTGACGCGCGAGAGCGACTCGACATGTCGAGACAGGGCGTTCAGCCGCCAGAGCGACGTCAGCCCGATCAGGAGCGCGGCCAGCACCAGGAGCGTGAATCCGAAGCCGACACGGCGCGGGATTGTCCAGGTATTCATGAAGAGCCTTTCAGGAAGTTGGCCGGGGAGTCGCAGGGGTCGGTGGAGGGAGCGGCATCGGCCGCAGCGATGGATTCGATGTCGATGAGTGTGATCACGCCCGTCGCCATACGCGCCATGCCGGTGATGAAGCGGTTGTCGATCGCGCCACCGAAATCGGGCGTCGGCACCAGATCGACCGCCGTGAAGCAGGCGACTTCCCGAACACTGTCAATGACGACGGCGTAGGGGCGCAGGCCGCCAGCCGCGGCGGCGACCTCGGTGACGATGAAGCAGGTGCGGTCGTGGTCGGGTGCGGCCGGCAGGCCGAACCGCGCCCGCAGGTCGACCAGCGGGATCACCCGGCCACGAAGATTGATCACGCCCCGGATGTGCCGCGGCATGTTGGCCACAGGCGTCACCGGGCAGAGACGGATGATCTCCCGCACCCGCAGCACGCTCATGCCGTAGACCTCGCCGCCGAGGTCGAACGTGAGATACTTGCCGGGCCGGGCGACGGTCGCATCGCAGGGCAACGTCTCGGAAGTGGTCATGGTATCCAGCGGGTCAGGCCGCCGTCTCCGCACGGTTGGGTGAGAGTCGCACCAGCGCCGTCGTGTCGAGGATCAGCCCCACACGGCCGTCACCGAGGATCGCCGCGCCGGCAAAGCTATCGTGGCCGATGAAGGTTTCACCGAGTCCCTTGATCACCACCTCCTGCCGGCCGAGCAGAGCGTCGACGAGCAGGCCGCGGCGGTCGTGCCCCGCCTCGACCACCACGACGATGGCCTGCATGGGATCGGGGACCGCTGTCTCGATGCCAAGATGGCGACCCAGCCGCAGCAGGGGCAGCAACTGGCCACGGACATCGACCAGTTCGCCCCGTCTCTGCACGGTCGTCACGTCGCCGAGTCGTGGGCGAAACGATTCGCGGACGTTCACGGCGGGCAGGATGAACTGCTGCTCTCCGACCGCCACGAGGAGCCCCTCGATGATCGCCAGCGTGAGCGGCAGGAAGATTGTGAATGTCGTGCCCACTCCGGGACGTGAGTCGATCTCCACCGTGCCCCGCAGCCGCTCGATGTTGCGACGCACGACATCCATTCCTACGCCGCGGCCCGAGAGGTCGGAGACGTGCTCGGCGGTCGAAAATCCTGCCGCGAAGATGAGCTCGAGCGCGTCGTGATCTGCGAGGATGGCGTCGGCCGCGATGAGTCCTCGCTCGATCGCCTTGGCACGGAGCCGGGCCGGGTCCAGGCCGGCACCGTCGTCGGCAATCTCGATGACGACGAATCCACCCTGATGGCGGGCCCGCAGGGTGATCGTGCCCGCCGCCGGCTTGCCGCCGGCAACGCGGGCCGCCGCGGTTTCGATGCCATGGTCCGCGGCGTTACGAACCATGTGCATGAGTGGGTCGCCAATCTCCTCGATGACGGTACGGTCGACCTCGGTCTCATCGCCCTCGACGACGAGCCGGATCTCCTTGCCGAGTTGGCCGGCAAGGTCACGGACGAGGCGGGTCATCTTTTGGAACGTGCCGCGGATGGGGATCATCCGGAGGGCCATCGCCGTCCGCTGGAGGTCGGCCGTGATGCCCCGGAGCTGGCCCAGCGACCGGGCCAGATGCTCGTCGACGCCGCGGGCCTCCGCTCCCCGCGTGACCATCGACTGGGCGATCACCAGCTCGCCGACGAGATCGACCAGGCCGTCGAGTTTCTGTGTGTCGACGCGAATCGAGCCCCCATGGGTTGCAGCCACGCGAGCCGGCGCTGGGGGATCGGCGGCGGGGGGCAGCGCTGGGGCAGCCGGTGGTGGCGCGGGAGCACCAGGAGGCTGTTCGTCAACCGCCGCAGCGACCACGGGGGCCACGGGCAGCGGATCCGCTGGCGGCGCAGGGGATGGAGCGGCGGCCGCCCCTGACAACACGCCCCGCACTCGGGCGACCACTGCAGGGATCGGCAGCGGGATCGACCGGCCTGCGTCGTGGCCGTCGAGCTGGCGGGCCGCTTCGGCGACATATCGTGAGAAGACGTCGGCGCCAGCCAGGATGACGTCGATGGCGCTGCGGGTGAGCGGGCGAGTGCCGCGGCGTGCAGCGTCGAGCAATGACTCCAGTTCGTGCGCCAGCCGCTGCAACACCACGAGCTTCATCACCGCCGCGTTGCCCTTGAAGGTGTGAAACGCGCGAAACACGGTGGCCAGCGTATCGGCATCGCCGGGAGCGTCTTCAAGCTTGAGCACGCCCTGCTCGATGTCCCGCAGCAAATCTTCTGCTTCGGCACAGAAGAGCCGCATCAGTTCGTCATCGGCCCCCTCCGGCAGCACCGTCACGGCCTGGGTTTCGGCGTCGTCACCTGCCGGCTGCGACGCGGCAGCGGCCGTCGGGAGCGCGGCGGGGGCAGCCGGGAGCGGCAGGCCATGACTCCACGCTGAGACAGCCTCTTCCATCCATGGGTGCCAGAGATTGAAGCGGGCGGCGATCTCAGGACTCACGGCCGCGTGGTCTGAGAGCCAGCCGGTGGCGGCTGCAGTCATGCCGCGAAGTTCCCGCGGTGCGTCTGACGGTAGAGACTCTGCGAGGCTCTCGAGCAGTCGGCGCAGTGTGGCTGCGCCCGCTGCGCCGGCGGATGGGGCGAAGGCGAGTTCGAGCCCGATCTTCTGGAGCAGGCCACGGGCGACAGTGATGGTGGGTTCCGACGACATCGATGATTCGGGGAGAAAGCGCTTTTGAAAATCCTAGCTCGCAATTCGGTCGCTCGGCGGAAGAGGCGGAAAAATAGGAAAAATCGCGCCATAGCGTCATTTTTGCCACGTGGCGTCATGGCCTGTGGGAGCGAACTAGACTTCCGCGAGGGACCCATGCCATGAACACGATGCAGCGACTGAAACTGACGACGATCGGACCGGTCGTCGGCCTGCTGGCACTCTCGCTGGCGGCACTGTGGAGCCAACGGCTGCTGCAGCGTGCCCAGGAAAACCGCTTTGAATCGTACGCCCTCGCCAATGAACTGCGGCAGAGTTCCGACGAACTGACCCGCCTGGCCCGTACCTACTGCGTGACGGGCGACGCCGAGTACGAGCGGCAGTATTGGCACGTGCTCGACATTCGCAACGGCAAGCGGCCGCGGCCCGATGGTCGTACGGTTGCCCTGCGGACGCTCATGCAGCAGCAGGGATTTACTGCCGCCGAGTTCGCCAAGCTCAAAGAATCGGAAGACAACTCCAATGCCCTGGTGACGACCGAGACGATTGCGATGAACGCGGTGAAGGGACTCTTTGCCGACGGCCAAGGGGGGTTCACGAAGCGAGGTGAGCCCGACCCAGAACTGGCGCGGCGGCTCATGCACGATCCGCAGTATCACGCCGACAAGGCGTTGATCATGGTGCCGATCACCACGTTCGAACAATTGATCGATCGCCGTACGGCGGAGGCAGTGCAGGTCGCCCACCGTCGCAGCGACGCCCTCGCCATCCTGATCGTGGGCCTCGCCGGAGTGGCGGCGGTCGCCACGTGGCTGAGCATCGGTCGCCATACCCGTACTCTCAGTGATGCCATCGGGAATCTGGCGATGACGGCCGACAACCTCGGCAGTGGTGCAAGCGAGATTGCTGCGGCCAGCCAGTCGCTGGCCCAGGGCGCGACGGAGCAGGTGGCGGCTGTCGAAGACATTTCGCAGGCGGCGCAGCAGACCGCCGGGATGGCGACCGAGAACACGCGGCGGACGCAGTCGACCGCTGCGCTCGTGGCCAAGGAAGACAAGCAGTTTGCCGTCGCGGCGGCCCGCCTCGAGGAAATGATCACGGCGATGGAGGCGATCAAGACGGCGGGTGGCCGGATCTCGAAGATCAATAAGGTCATCGATGAGATTGCCTTTCAGACCAATATTCTCGCGCTCAATGCGGCCGTGGAAGCGGCGCGGGCCGGCGAGGCGGGGCAGGGATTCTCGGTGGTCGCCGA
>JBIKNV010000204.1:0-5406 GCA_044358475.1 Pirellulales bacterium
GCAGCACGTCGACGGGAGCAAGCGTCGGCCCACCGGCCGCAGACGGGGAATAGAGCGACCGCCACCAGGCGAGCGTGCCGGCGGGCGGGCCTTCCCAGGCTTCGGCCACACAGTCGATTCTCTCGAGAGTGCCCGCATCGCGCACGAGCGCCGAGACCATCGGCTCACCGGCCGACAACGTGCGGCCGGTGCGGCCGCACACTCCTCTCGGTCGCTGCACTTTCAGGTCCATGGGGGGACGATAGGGATCGCCGTTGGCCGCGGCAACGGGCATCTTCCGCAAGCCACGCAAATTAGGAAAGCATGGCGAGCAGCAGGTTTGCCACGTCGACGAGGCCGTCGTCGTCATGCCGACCGACGATGCGATGTGCCACCGCGGAAACCTCGGCAGCTGCGTTCCCCATGGCGATCCCCAGACCGGCAGCGGCCACCATCGGCACATCGTTGATGTCGTCTCCGACGGCGCAGATGGCCTGCGGGGGAATCTCCCAGGCCCTCGCCAACTCCAGCACGGCCGACCACTTCGTCACCCCGGCCGGGGCGATCTCACACAGATAATCGCGATACCGCGGACTGCGGATCGTGTGCAGCGACACCGCCTCCGGCCAAGCTCCGCGAATGGCGGCCTCGAGCGCGAGCATATCGCGTTGCGATCCCATCGCGAAGCCCGCGAACACTCCTGCTGGCGGCATGCGATGCACGTCGGGAGTGACACGGGCAAGTGACCGATTGCGGTGCAGATATTCCCGAAGCCCCTGCCCGGGGGTCTCATCCGACACCGTCTCACCGAGGCTGCGGCAGTGAAAGTCGAAGCCCTCGGCAAAACTGTCGGTGTAGAGAACGGGTTCGTGGCCACGCGCCACAACCATCTCGAGCACGCCCTCGAGCACGCCTGGCGCAAAGGCCGCCCGAAACCGCGTCGCATGATTGGCCGGATCCTTCACCAGCGCCCCCGAGGCCGTCACCAGCGGCGTGTCGATGCCGAGCCGCATCGCGATCGGCAGCACGTCGCGGTAGCGGCGGCCGGTGGCAAGCATCACACGAATGCCAGCCGCCCGCACCCGCGCAACCGCAGCGACGGTCGCATCGGTCACTTCGTGGCGGCTGTTGGTAACCGTGCCGTCGACATCGAGCACGAGCAGACGGATCGGCACACCGCCGGATTCAGCGGGCGGCGGAGGGGCCGCGGGTTGGACGTTCATGCCCCGTATGGTACAGGGAACGCATGAACGAAGCCCCCGCCGAAGTTCCCTTCACGCCCGTCACGCCCGCCGGCAGCATCCCGGCCGGTGAAGGCCGCACCTTCGAGGTGGCGGGACGGCTCGTGGCCGTCTTCTACGACGGCTCGGCCTACTCCGCGATCGATGACCTGTGCCCCCACATGGGCGCCTCGCTCGGATCCGGCCCCATGGTAGACGGGATGGTCACCTGCCCCTGGCATGCGTGGCGGTTTCGCCTCTGCGACGGCGCCTGGTGCGACAATCCCAAGCTCACGGTCGACGTGTTCGAGACCCGCGTGGTCGATGGCACGGTCCAAGTCCGCGTGCCCCCGCAGCGGCCAGTCGAGATTCCCGAGCGCTCTTGAAGATGTGGCTCAGGGTTACCCGTGCCATCTCGCCGGACGTTCGCGAAGGGCATCGTGCCCTTCGCTCTCTCGGATGCAGACTGCGCTCCGCAATCCTTGCTGCGCTTGTCTGCATACGCCGGCTCCATGGCACGGGTAACCCTGAGCCGTCGTACAGTGGAGCACCCGAGAGAACCACCTGCCAGAAGCCACGTAGTCCGGCAAGCACTACTGCAGTGTTACTGATTCCCCCGGTCTGAGCACGTGCGGCGTGGCGAGGTTGGCGGCGGCGACCGCGCGGGCCCAGGCGGCGGCATCCTGGGCGATCGGCGGCCAGGTGTCGTAGTGGCTCGGGAGCACGGCCCGCGGCTTGAGCATCGCGATCGCGTCGAGCGAGTCTTCCGGCCCCATCGTAAACACGTCGCCGATCGGCAGGATCGCCACGTCGAGGCCGCGGCCAGCGCGGTCGGGCCGGCCGATCCGTTCCATGTCGAGGAAGACCGACGTGTCACCGGCGATGTAGATCCGTTTCCCACCGACGTCCAGCAGCCAGCCGGCAGGGTTTCCGCCGTAGGTGCCGTCGGCGAAGCTCGATGAGTGATGGGCGATCTCCATCTTTGCCGTGCCGCCGGGAACGGTCAGCCGGCCGCCGTAGTTCATCGGCTGCGCCGTTTTCACACCATGCTTGCCGAGCCAGTTGGCAATCTCAAAGTTGCACAGCACCGGCACGTCGAGCCGCTTGGCGATCGCCGCGGCGTCGGCCACATGGTCGGCATGGGCGTGGGTGACGAGGATCGCATCGCAGTGCACGTCTTTGGCCTTCATCGACGCCGTCGGGCACTCGTCGAGAAACGGATCGACGAGAAGCACACCGCTGCCGGTGTCGATGAGCCAGGTGGCGTGGCCAATCCAGGTGAGCGTGACAGGCATCGGGAGTCTCCTACGGCCGTAGCCGCCGCATCATGAAATGTTTGTAGGCCTCCACGCCGGGCTGGCCATATGGATTGGTGCCGACGAGGCGACCTTCCACGACGGTGGCCAGCATCAGCATCTGCAGCAATTGGCCGACGGTGTGCTCATCGATCCGTGGGAGCAGAATGTCGGCCGTGGGCCGCTTGTCCTGGGCGTAGGCTTCGTTGGTACCGGCGGCGGCGGCGGCGAGCATGTCGGGCCAGGCGGTGCCGACGAGATCGTCGAGCTTGTCTTCGTCGTGGCCGTAGGGCCCAAGCTTTGGCAGCGAGAGCCGATCGCGGCGGGGCTCGCCCACCAGGAGATTGGTGATCAGCTTGTCGCGACGCCCCTCCTGGTGCTGCTGACCTCGCGAATGCAGATCGCGGGTGGTGACGGTCGTGAGCGGCGTGGCCCCCTTCTCCTGCTTGCCGAGGCTCTCGGAGAGGAGCTGGTCGTACCAGAGGCCGACGGCCTCCAGCCGGTTGCTCCATGAGGAGAGCACGCGGATCGTCGCCCCCATGCGTTCCTCGGCCAGGTGCGACACGCCGACATATTGCAGCACGGGGTTTTCGGAAACCGGCGCCTCGCGGAAGCGGCGGTTCATCGCCGCGGCTCCTTCGAGCAGCCGCACGATGTCGACGCCGACAATCGAGGCCGGGAGCAAACCGACCGCCGTGAACACCGAGAACCGCCCGCCGACACCGTCGGGAATGTCGAACACGTCCGGACAGCCGATCGCCTTTGCGAGGCTGGCGAGCTTGCCAATGTGCCCCGTGATCGGCACAACGCGATCGGCAAGCGTCTGCACATCGCCGCCGACGTTCTTCAGCAGCGCGTCGAGAAAGAGCCGCGTGGCGGCAGCCGTCTCCAGCGTGCCGCCGCTCTTACTGACGACAAGAATCGCCCAGCGGTGCAGCAAATCATCGGGCACGGTCGCGCCGGCCGGAGCGACGAGATCCAAGAGCCCGTGCGCCGAGTCATTGTCCAAATTAAAGCCTTCGAACGAGAGCCGCGGCCGGCCGCCCCGCTCGCCTCGCGGCAACTCGTTATGAAACGGGTGGCAGCAGGCCTCGAAGAGAGCCCGCATGCCCATGTAGGAGCCGCCGATGCCGAGCACGATCACGCGATCGACCGCGTCACGGATCCGCCGGGCCGTCTGCAGAATGGCGAAGAGCTCGCTCTCCGGCCGCTTCGTCATGTACTCGGCCAGCAGCCGGTCGGGCAGATCGATGAAGGCCGGGTCGAGCACCTCGCCCGGCTGCGTGCCGCCTGCCCGCCAGCGACCGATGTCAGCCAGCGACTCGGCTCGCGCCGCATCGAGCGCTGGGGCGAGTGTCTCGAGGCTCTGGCGATCGATCCCGCCGGTAGCGAACACGGCGGCCGGGTCGTAGTGGATCGGATCCTCGGGCGGCTTGGGGCGAACGACGCTCATGGGTGCTCCTCCAGATGCTCGCGGGGCCACGGCCTGTCGCCACGAGGGTGACTGCGGTATTCTGGCCGCCGAATGTAGCAGACCACCGTTGAGAAGGAACCCACGCCGTGACCGAACACGACCTCGTCCGTGAACTCGTCGAAAAGAACTCCTCCAAGATCGTCCTCGTCGTTGCCGACGGGCTCGGCGGGCTGCCCATGCAGCCGGGCGGCAAGACGGAACTCGAGACAGCGGTCACCCCCAACCTCGATCGGCTCGCCGCGGTCGGCACCAGCGGATCGAGCGTGCCGGTGCTGCCGGGGATCACACCGGGCTCGGGCCCAGGCCATCTCGGTCTGTTCGGGTACGACCCGCTCGAGTTCATGATCGGCCGCGGAGCGCTCGAAGCGACCGGCATCGGCTTCGAACTCGGGCCTCACGACGTCGCTGCCCGCGGCAATTTTTGCACGCTCGACTCCGCCGGCCTGATCTCGGATCGCCGCGCGGGCCGGATTCCGTCCGAAGAAAGCTTCGCCGTCGTCGAGAAACTGCAGGCGGTGAAGATCCCTGGCGTGGAGACGTTCGTGAAGCCGGTGAAGGAGCATCGGTTCGTGGTGGTGTTTCGAGCGGCCGGGCTCGATGGCCGGGTGGCCGACACCGACCCGCAGGCAGTCGGCGTCGCGCCACTCGATCCGCAGCCCCACGACCCGGCAGCACAGAAGACGGCCGACGTCGCCAAGGAGTTCGTCCGGCAGGCCCACGAGATCCTCGCCGACGAACCAAAGGCCAATGGCCTCACGCTGCGCGGCTTTGCCGCCAAACCAGCGCTCCCCTCGTATCACGAGCTCTATGGCCTTCGGGCTGCCGCGATCGCCGTCTACCCGATGTACAAAGGCCTCGCCCAACTCGTCGGCATGACGCTCGTCGGGAAGGCCCAGTCGCTCGCCGAGCAGATCGACGAACTGACAAAATGCTGGAACGACTTCGACTTTTTCTTCTTGCACTTCAAATACACCGACTCGACCGGCGAGGACGGTGCGTTCGATCAGAAGTTGAAGCGGATCGAGGAACTCGACGCGATCATTCCGCGGATCGAGGCCCTGAAGCCCGACGTGCTGATCGTGACCGGCGATCACTCGACGCCGAGCAAGCTCAAGAGCCATTCCTGGCATCCGGTGCCGACGCTGCTCGTGGCCGACACCTGCCGGCCCGATGGCAGCGAGAAATTCTCGGAGCGGAACTGTCTCCGGGGCGGCTTCGGAATCTTCCCCGCCAAGCACCTCATGCTCTTAGCCATGGCCCACGCCCAGCGGTTTGGCAAGTACGGGGCGTGAGCCCGGCGCGTCGAGAGCGTCATGCGGAGGTCGTATCATCCCGCGGCAGGGTCGGAGATCACCCGTGGGTCCAGCCAGATCGTGCGATCAAGGAGGGCGTTGCCGTCGGCAGGATCGACGATGAGTTCCAGTTCCACCGCTCCGCA
>JBIKNV010000205.1:0-5394 GCA_044358475.1 Pirellulales bacterium
CGGCCGCTCGACAAGGAGGAGGTCCGCGTACTCGCCGCGCAGGCCGACGTGCCCGAGGTGGCCGCCGCGCTCGAGCGGCTGACCCTCGATCCCACGTCGCGGATGGCGACGCTGCGGTCGCTGCTCTCGTTTCGCACGAGCCTCGCAAACCCCGGCATCGAGCCTGTCGTCGCGAAGGCCACTGGCGCGATCCTTGGCGAGGGCGTGAAGGGCCGCGACGTCGCGGTCGGCCTCGAACTTGCCGGCGCGTACAAGCTGCGGTCACTCGAGCCGCAGGTGGCACGGGTGGTCGCCGACCCGGCTGGCGATGTGGAACAGCGGCGGGCGGCGATCCGCTGCCTGCGGGAGTTGGGCGCAATGAGCGTGGACACGATGCAGACGCTGCTCGCGGCCACCGGCGGTGATCTTCAGCTGCGGGCCGATGCGATCGCGGCCTGCGCTGAATCCCGCGATCCGGCCACGTGCGCCGCGGTCGTGACCGCCTGGAATGACCTTGCGTTCAGCGACCGCCCCACTGCGGCCGCCGGGCTGGCCCGCCACCGCGAGGGTGCGACGGCGCTTCTGGCGGCGTTCGAGGCCGAAGACATCGACGCGGCCTCGCTGCCGATCTCGGTCTTGGCTGACATGCGGCTCGTGCTCAAGGAAAATCCCCAGCTGGAAAAAATTTGGGCCGCGCTGACGGCCAACGCGCCGCAGGTGCTGCGGCTCACCGGCAACGATCAAGGAATCGGCCCGAAGGTGTCGCTCGCGGGTCCCTTCACGGTCGAGGCGTGGGTGAATCTCGAGGCCCCGATCGACAACCAAGACAGCCTGCTCGCCGCCAGCGGCATGCTCGACATGAACTTCTACGGAGAAAAGTTTCGCGTCTGGACGCAAGGGCATCACGACATCGTCGTAGCGGCGTCGAAGACCACGCCCGACGCCTGGACGCACTACGCCGTCGCGCGCGACGCGGAGGGCGTGTTTCGGATCTACATCGATGGCGAACTCGATGCCGAGAGCCAGGCCCGCGAGACGATTCCCTATCCCGATCTGCGGGTAGGATTCAGCATCTGGCCCGGCGGCACCCACGGCAGGATCGCCGAGTTTCGCGTGTGGAACCAGGCCCGCACGGCCGACGAGATCCGCGCTGACTTCGACCGCAGCTTTGTCGGTGACGACGGCCGACCGGCAAGTCTCGTGACGTTTCACGGCGGCACGGCGTGGGGCGGGCTTGCGGGCGACGCCCGGGTGGAGCCGGCGCTCGACACTCCCGCCCTCGTCACAACGGCCCAACTGGCGGCACGGGCTGAGAAGTTCGCGCGGTTTCGCCAGCTCGCCGAAGCCAGCGGCGATGCGGAAAAGGGAAAGCAACTCTTCGCCACCCGCTGCCTCACCTGCCATCAGCAGGGCGGCCAGGGGGGCAAGGTGGGGCCGGTGCTTGACGGTGTCGGAGTGACGGGCATCGAGGCGATCCTCCGCAACGTGCTCACGCCCAATGCGGCCATGGAGGGGGGCTACCGCAGCTTCCGCGTGGTGACGAAGGACGGCCGGATCGTGCAGGGGCTGCTCGTTTCGCGCGACGCCGATGCGATCGTGATCCGCCAGCCCAACACGGCCGATATCCGGATTCCCGCCAGGGATGTCGCCCAGGCGGAATTCATGTCGATCTCGATCATGCCCGAGGGGCTGCTCGAATCGCTCGAGCGCAATGAGGTGTCCGACCTGTTCGCACACCTCATGTCGCTCACCGGAAAGCCCTGACGCGGTCACCGTTGCACACGCAAAAACGTGAGCCATTTCCGGTCGGCTCCGCTCTCCTCAGGCCAGCACGTCCCGGATCACATGCCCGTGGACGTCGGTAAGCCGCATGTCCCGGCCACTGAAGCGGTACGTGAGTCGCTCGTGATCGATGCCGAGCAGGTGCAACATGGTGGCATGGAGGTCGTGAATCATGAACTTCTTCTCCACGACTCGGTAGCCATAGTCGTCAGTGGCCCCGACGATCGTGCCTCCCTTCACCCCGCCACCGGCCATCCACAGTGAGAATCCCTGCGGGTTGTGATCGCGGCCGTCCTTGCCCTGGGCAAACGGCGTGCGACCAAACTCGCCGCTCCAGACGACCAGCGTCGAGTCGAGCAGGCCGCGGGCCCGCAGGTCGCGGATCAACGCCGCGATCGGCTGGTCGACTGCCCGGGCGTTATTCTCGTGACCAGCCTTGAGATTGCCATGCTGGTCCCAACGGTCGCCGCCCACCTTGGGACAGGTCAGTTCCACGAACCGCACTCCCTGCTCCACCATCCGCCGGGCGAGGAGGCACTCGGTGCCGAAGATCTGCGTCGGCTGGTACTTGCTTTCCAGTCCGTAGGCTCGCTTGGTCTCCACCGTCTCCTCGGCGATGTCGAGCAGGTTCGGCACCTCGGTCTGCATCCGATAGGCCAGCTCTTGATTCGCGATCGCGCTTTCGAGTGCATCGGGAGCAACGCCGGCCGTCGCCAGTCGCTCGGCAAAGCCACGGTCGAGCCGCCGGGCGAGATCGATCTTCGCAATCTGGTGGGCTGGCGACCGCTCCCGCGGGTTCACGTTGGCCAGGCCGAGGGCGTTCGGCTTGACGATCGAGCCCTGATACGTGGCCGGCAGGAAGCCGTTGGTGAAGTTGTCGAGGCCACCGGGTGGGACGAGACCGCCGTTGATCACGATGTAGCCGGGGAGGTCGTCGTTTTCACTCCCCAGTCCGTAGGTGGTCCACGCCCCCATGCTCGGCCGCCCCTGCAGACCACTCCCCGTGTGAAGAAAGTAATTGGCGTTGGTGTGCTCGGGAAACTCACTCGTCATCGAACGGATAATCGCCAACTCGTCGACGACCGAGCCGATGTGCGGAAAGAGATCGCTCACCGGAATGGCGCTCTGGCCGTATCGCTGGAACTTCCACGGGCTCGGCAGCACGGTGCCCACGTTGTTGAACTGGGTGGCGTCAACCTTGAAGAGCGTGCGCGGATCCTTGCCGGCATCCTGCTCCAGCCGTGGCTTCGGATCGAAGCTGTCGACCTGTGAGACGCCGCCATCCATGTAGAGGAAGATCACGCTCGTTGCCTTGGCCGCATGATGGAGGGCCGGTAGCACGCCCGTCGATGCAGCCCGGGCGGCTTCCCGGTGCAACAGCGCCGCCGCCGCCACGCCGCCAAACCCGCAGCCAGCCTGCCGGAGCAGATCCCGGCGCGAGAGCGGCTGCGGACGGAAGCGACGGCAGTGGTGGGCGGGGCGAGACATGATGCACAGATCCTATGGCAAAGAATGTCCTTGAACATGGGCCGCCGAGGGCGGTGAAATCCTCGGCTTCGGAGGCGAGGATACGCCAACTCGCCTCGAATTCCCCCGACCCCCGGCTCGTCCAGTGTGGCTTGCCAAGCCGTTGAGGATCTGTCTGGTCATTGCACGAAGATGAATTCTTTGGTGGTGATCAAGGCATGGGCGAGATCGGCCCAGGCGGGTTCATGACGCGGGTCAACGGTGAAGTCGCCGCCGTGCCGCACGGCCTGCTGGGCCAGGAATTCGACGGCCGTAGCCTGCTCGTCGGCGGTCGGTGAACGGGCGAAGGCCGCGCGGTACATCCGGTCAATTCGCTGTTCGGGCGAGAGCGAGGAATCAGCAAGCGTCGTCTGGGCCCAGAGCGTCGCCTGCTCGGCCACGAACGGGTCGTTCATCAGCGTGAGCGCCTGCGCGGGAACGTTAGTGACGTTGCGACGGCCCATCGCCTGGAAAGGGACGGGCATGTCGAAGGCCAAGAGAAAACTCGGCAGAAAGTTACGACGGATCTTGGTGTAGAGGCTGCGGCGGCCGCCGCCGTCGAGTGGCCCGGGTTTGGGGCGGCCACGCCCTTCATGAAAATCGCTCAGAAACACCTCGACACTCGGACCGCCGACGGTGCGATCGAGCTGGCTGCTCACTGCAAGAATCTTGTCGCGAACGGCCTCCCCTTCGAGCCTCCGTAGCGGATAGTGGTGCATCAGGAGGTTGAGCGGATCCCGCTGCACGGCATTGGCCGAGGCAATCGACGCCATCCGCCACGTGCTGCTCGTCACGATCTCCCGCACCAGCCGTTTGACGCTCCAGCCCTCGGCAATGAACCGCACGGCCAGCGTGTCGAGGAGGGCCTGGGCCAGCGGATCGGCCGCCGCTTCGCCGAGTTTGCCGAAGTTGTCGGTCGTGGGCACGAGGCCGCGGCCGAAGAGGTGGTGCCAGAGGCGGTTGACAATCACGCGGCTGGTGAGTGGGTTGGTCGGATCGAGCACGCGGTCGGCCAACTCCTTTCTCCCCGAGGAATGCCGCGGCCACTCGGGCTGATCACGTCCGTCGATCGCCTCCAGAAACCGTCGCGGTGAGATCGCGCCCGGCCGGGCAGCCGAGCCCTTCAGGAGGACGAACTGGTCGATGCCGTTGCCATCGAGCAGTGCCGGGGCGGTGGCGGAGACGAGTTTCGCATCGGCCAGAATCGCAGCCCGCTCGGCCATCGATCGCTTCGCTGTGTCGAGAAGCGTCACGGCCGCCTCGGTCGTCCAGTCCAGATCAGCGGACGTGAGTCGTTCGTTGACGCGGACGGGTTCCGCCGGATCGACCCGGGTGGGCTGTTCGATCGCCGCTACCGTCTCGGCCACGCCTGCCGCGCCGTTGATCGCGGCGTATTCCACATGGACGACATGGCCGGCATCCCAGTCCTTGATGTCCCGCCGCAGATCCTGCTTGATCCACTTCCATTCGCCCTTGGTATCGACCGTCATCAAATTGGGGCCGTGCAGCGGTCCGCCTTGGAGGATCACGTGGCTGTCGACAACCGTGAAGATCTGCAGATTGCCCCGTACCCGGTGCCAGAGCACACCCTCGGTCACGCGGCGTTTCGGCGTCCGCAGGACACGGCCGGCACGATCGACCTCCCCGAGCGGCTTGGAATCGCGATCAGCGGTGGACTGCGTAGTCCCCCAGATCGCATCCGACCGCGCATGCCCCAGGATTTCGACGCGAATCGGGCTCTGCCCGTCCTCGGTTGTAGTCACGATCGTCGGCTGACCGGCGGGCACCCATTCCCATGCCGCGGCGTCGGCGATGATCGGCGTTGCGACAGGGATTCCCGTGTAATCGGCGAGCACGACTTGACCCGCGGCAATCGCAGCGTCTTCGCTGGCCGTGTCCTGCGACAGGGCCACGCCAGCCACGGACTCAATCAACGGATGCAGTTCCTTCCGCATCTTGGCATCGGCAGCCGCCAGCCGGGCCGCGACAGCGCGGTTGTGTTCGAGCGTCTGGAAGGGCACCTGACGGTAACTGCTCGACATCACCATCCCGGCGATGGCGTAGTAGTCTTCGTCGGAGATGGCGTCGAACTTATGGTCGTGACAGCGGGCGCAGCCGAGGGCCACC
>JBIKNV010000013.1:0-17099 GCA_044358475.1 Pirellulales bacterium
AGGCGGCCGGCATCGCCGTGCCGCTCATCGTCGCCGGTGGAACGCCGACGTCGTTCATTCTTGCCGGGCGGGGCGAGGTGGAAGTGGGCGCAGGCACGACCGTGCTCTGGGATTGTGGGCAGCCGAGAATTTCTCCCGATCTTGAGTATCGCAACGCGGCCGTCTTGTTGGCCCGGGTGGTGAGCAAGCCTGTCCCGGGGCGGCTCTGTCTGGACCTCGGCCACAAGGCGATCGCCAGCGAAATGCCACATCCCCGCCTCACGATTCTCGGCCTCGAGGAGGCAACGTTTCCGCTGCACAGCGAGGAACATCTCGTCGTCGAGACACCGCAGGCCGACCGAATTCCGGTCGGCACGGTCCTCTACTGTATTCCGCGGCACGTGTGCCCCACTGTCGCTCTGCACGAGGAGGCAGTGGTCGTGCGGGATGGTCGCGCTGCTGAGCGGTGGCAGGTGGCCGCCCGTCGCCGTCGCATCTCGATCTGAGTATTTCCCGAGGGACCCCCCGATGGCCTGCGAGCCGAAACTCATCTTCGACGTCCACCTCGACCTTGCCTACAACGCGCTCGACTTCAACCGGGATCTGCGGTGGACGCAGGAGCGGATTCGCCGCCGTGAGCTGGGCATGAAAGATCAGGTGTTTCGCACCCGCAACACGGTCTGCTTCCCGGAGATGCGGCGGGGCCGGGTCGGCCTGTGCGTGGCGACGCAGATCGCCCGCTCGGTGGACTATTTCGCCCGCATGCCGGGCTGGATGAGTCCGGAACAGGCCCGGGCCCACACGAGCGGCCAACTTGCGTGGTATCGCGAGATGGAGGCCTGCGGGGAACTGGTGCAGATCCGCGCCCGCGCGGAACTCGACACGCATCTGGCGATGTGGCTGGCCGCCCCGGAAGAGATGCCGGCCACCGCGGCGGCCGGCGGCCTACCGATCGGCTACGTGCTGAGCCTCGAAGGGGCCGACTCGATCGTGACGTTCAAGCACCTCGAGCGGTCATATGCCGAGGGGCTGCGGGCGCTGGGGCCGGTGCATTACGGGCCGGGCGTCTACGGCATGGGCACGGATGCCGAGGGGCCGCTCACGCCACGTGGCCGCGAATTGCTCAAGGAGATGGAGCGGCTGGGCATCATCCTCGACGTCACCCATCTCTGCGACGAGAGCCTGCGCGACGCCCTCGATCACTATTCCGGGCCGCTCTGGGCCAGCCATTCTAACTGCCGGTCGCTCGCCAACTGGAATCGTCAGTTCACTGACGAGCAGATCAAGGAACTGATCGGCCGTGGCTGCGTGTTCGGCATGGCCTTCGACGCCATCATGATGGTGCACGGCTGGACGCACATGCGAAGCAGCCCGCAGGATTTCAACCTGACGATCGAGAAGATCTGCGACCACATCGACCACATCTGCCAGCTTGCCGGCGACGCGAAGCACGTGGGAATCGGCAGCGATCTCGACGGCGGCTTCGGCACGGAGCAGACGCCGCTCGACCTCGACAGCATCGCCGACCTCGGTCGGATCGGCGGCATGCTCGCCGCCCGCGGCTATTCGGCCGCCGATGTCGATGGCTTTTACTACGGCAACGTCGTCGAATTCCTCCGCAACACGCTGCCGGCCTGAGCGGTCAAGCGGTTGGCCGAGGAATGGCCGGCGAGAAGCTGTGAGCGCGGATGAAACTCGCCTCTCAGTGCGACGATGGTATAATTGTGAAATCGCCGGGATGAGGTGCATCTATGGTTTACGCCAGGCTCCAAGACATGTTCCAGGATCTCTTGCCGATGTCCTCGCGGTGCGATGCGACGGCCCCTCTCAACGCGGTCGCGGTGCTGCTCGCCGTCGCCTGCTCCGCGGCTGCCGCGGGCCCCGATTTTCAGAAAGACATCCAGCCGATTCTCGCCGAGCACTGCGCCCACTGCCATGGCATCGATGAGGAGACGCGGCAGGGGGGCTTGAGGCTCGACATCCGGCAAAACGCCCTTGAAGGGGGCGACTCGGGCGAGCCGGCGATCATTCCGGGCAAGCCCGCAGAAAGCGAGGTGGTGGCTCGCATCCACGCCACCGATCCCGACGTCGTCATGCCGCCGCCGCGCGAAAAGAAGCCGCTCTCGGCAGCGCAGAAGAAACTGCTCGAGGCCTGGATCGCCGACGGCGCCGGCTATGACCCGCACTGGGCGTTTGTCGTGCCCCAGAAAGCGGTGGTGCCCGCCGTGGTCGGCGTGAGCAACCCGATCGATGGCTTTGTCCGCGATCATCTGGCCCGGGAGGAAATTGAGCCGGCACCACCGGCCGACTCGGCCACCCTCTGCCGCCGCCTCTATCTCGATCTCATCGGCCTGCCGCCATCGCCCGACGACCTGGCCGCCTTTGAACGTGACGGCTACGAGACGACGGTCGAGAAACTACTCGCCAGCCCCCGTTACGGCGAGAAGTGGGCCCGCCACTGGCTCGACCTCGCCCGCTACTCCGATTCCAACGGGTACGAGAAGGATCTGCCCCGCGACATGTGGGCCTGGCGCGACTGGGTGATCGACGCCTTCAACCGCGACATGCCCTACGACCAGTTCGTCATTGAGCAGATCGCGGGTGACCTGCTTCCCGGCGCTACGCAAGACAAGATCGTGGCGACGGCCTTTCTTCGCCACAGCATGCTCAACGAAGAGGGGGCGATCATCCCGGAAGAGTTTCGAATGGCGGAGATGTTCGACCGGATCGATTGCGTCGGCAAGGCGGTGCTCGGCCTCACCACGCAATGCGCCCAGTGCCACACGCACAAGTTCGACCCGATCACCCACGACGAATACTTCGGCCTGTTCGCCTTCCTGAACGACACCTACGAGGCCCGGTCGTACGTCTACACGCCCGAGCAGTTGCAGGCCCTCGCCGCGATCCGGGCCGACGTGGCGGCCGCAGAGGAGGAGATCCGGCGGATGCGGCCGCAGTGGCAGGCCGAGATGGAGGCCTTCGCCGCCGACGCTGCGGCCAAGGTGCTGCCCTGGACGACGATCACGATGGAGGAGATGCACAGCGCGAGCCTGCTCACGCATCCCACGCAGCGGGCCGACGGCTCGATCCTCTTGATCGGCCACCGCGACCGCGAGCACTTCTTCGAGGCCGCTCCCGACCTCGCCGGGGCCACGGGCCTGCAGTTCGAGGCGCTCACCGACGGCGACCTGTTCATGAACGGGCCCGGCCGCGACGGCCTGTGGGCGATCGGCCAGATGAAGGTGCACGTGAAGAAACCCGACGCGAAGGACTGGGAAGAGGTGAAGCTCGTCAACGCCACGGCCGACTTCTCCGAGTCCGAGTCGACGGTGCCGCGGCCGGGCGTCGATCCCGCCAAGCCGGCTGCAGACCCGGCCAAGAAGGACAGCCCCCAGCCCACCGTGTCGATCGGCCCGGTGGCCAACCTCATCGACGGCGACGAGCAGTCGGCCTGGCGGGCCGACCGCGGTCTGTTGCTCCGGCATCAGCCGTCGGTGGCCGTCGTGCAGTTCGAGAAGCCGCTCGACTATCCCGCCGGCACGAAGCTGCGGATCTCGCTCCGCTGGTCGAGCGGGGCGGTCGTGCATAGCCCGGAATCGATGCTCGGCTGCTGCCGCATCAGCCTCACGAAGGCTCCGGCGCCCGCCGCGGTGCCGATCGACTACGGCGCGGTCCTCGCCGCCATGAAGCCCGCCGCCGACCGCACCGAGGCCGACCGCGGCGCGATGTTCACGGCGTGGCGGAAGACGATCCCCGAGTTGAAGCCCTTCAACGACACGATCGCGGCCTCCTGGGCGAAGGCGCCAAAGGCTCCCACCACGGTCATGCACGCCGCCGCGCGATCGGTGGCGCAGCGTCGGCCCACGCACCTCCTCGACCGCGGGTCGTGGAACCAGCCCAAGCATGAGGTGCAGCCGCACGTGCCCGCCGGGCTGCACGCGCTCACTGCATCGGCCGACCCGCCGCGGCTGGCCTTCGCGAAGTGGCTCGTCGATCCCCGCTCGCCGCTGTCGGCCCGCGTGGCCGTGAACCGAATCTGGCAGACGCTCTTCGGCCAGGGGCTCGTGGAAACGCCCGACGACTTCGGCACCCGGGCCCCGGTGCCCGAGCACCGCGACCTGCTCGACTGGCTGGCCGTCGACTTCATGGAGAAGGGCTGGAGCCAGAAGGAGGCGATCCGGCAGATCGTGACGAGCGACACTTATCGGCGGTCGTCGGCCGCCTCACCCGAGGCGCTCGCCAAGGATCCGAACAACCGCCTGCTCGCCCGCGGCCCGCGGTTTCGCCCCGATGCGGAGGTCGTGCGCGATCTCGTGCTCGCGGTGTCGGGCCTGCTCACGGAGAAGGTGGGCGGCCCGAGCGTCTATCCGCCGGTGCCGAAGAACGTGCTCGACTTCAACTACGTGGTGATTGCCTGGCCCGAGGCGACGGGCCCCGATCGCTACCGCCGCTCGCTCTACACGTTCCGCCGGCGGTCGATGCCTGATCCGGCGCTCGGCAACTTCGACGCCCCGACCGGCGACATCTCCTGCGCCCGCCGGCTGCGGAGCAACACCCCGCTGGCGGCCCTCACGGGGCTCAACGAGCCGATCTTCGTGGAGGCGGCCCAGGGCCTCGCCCTCCGCACTCTCAAAGAGGGCGGCGCCGACGACGCCGCCCGGGTGGAGCGGGCGTTCTTTCTGTGCACGGCCCGGCTGCCCACGGCCGATGAAAAGCGGGAGCTGCTCGCGTTCCTCGCGGCCCAGCGGAAGCGGATCGCCGACGGCTGGCTCGACCCGCGCGAGATCGCCACGGGCAAGCCCGACGCGCTCCCCTCGCTGCCGCCGGGCACGACGCCGCAGGACGCCGCCGCCTGGACGCTCATGTCGCGGGTGCTTTTGAACCTCGACGAAACCGTCACGAAGAATTGAACCCCGAGGTGTGTCATGACGCTTGATCGCCACATCCACGAAGTCCGGGCCCGGCTCCTCTCCCGCCGCTGGTTCTTCGGCGACTGCGGAATCGGCCTGGCGGGCATCGCCGCCGGGGCGCTCGCCGCGCGGGAATCCGTGGCCGGCCTGGAGCCTCCCAGGCCCCTGGCCGTGAAGCAGCCGCACTACGCCCCGAAGGCGAAACGGGTCGTGTATATGTTCCAGGCCGGAGCCCCGAGCCACCTCGAGCTCTTCGACTGGAAGCCCGAACTCGCGAAGCACGACGGCAAGCTCCCGCCGGCCGACCTCCTCAAGGGCTATCGGGCCGCGTTCATCAATCCGAATTCGGCGCTCTTGGGCCCCAAGTACAAGTTTCAGAATTATGGCAAGGCGGGCATCGAGATGAGCGAGCTCGTGCCGCACATCGGCGAAATCGCCGACGACATCTGCCTCATCCGCTCGATGCAGACCGACGCCGTGAACCACGCCCCGGCCCAAGTGCTCATGAACACGGGCTCGCAGCAGTTTGGCCGGCCGAGCTTCGGCGCCTGGACGCTCTACGGGCTCGGCAGCGAGGCGGAGGATCTCCCCGGCTTCGTGGTGCTCACGAGCGCCAAGGGCACCAGCGGCGGCGCGAGCAACTACGGCGCGGGCTTCCTCCCCACGGCCTACGGCGGCATCCCGCTGCGGGGCAGCGGCGACCCGGTGCTCTATCTCTCGAACCCGAAGGGCATCGATCGGCAGGCCCAGCGCGAGTCGCTCGACACGCTCAACCGGCTCAACGACATGGCCCTCGGCCGCTTCGGCGATCCCGAGATCGCGGGCCGAATCCAGGCCTACGAGCTGGCCTACAAACTCCAGCAGAGCGCGCCCGAACTCATGAACCTGGCCGACGAGCCGAAGGAAACGCTCGCCCGCTACGGGATCACCGACCCCTCCCAGGCCGGCTACGCCCGCAACTGCCTGCTCGCCCGACGGCTCCTGGAGCGTGGCGTGCGGTTTGTGCAGCTCTTCCACGAGGCGTGGGATCAGCACGGCAACCTGACGAAGGGCGTGAGAGACAACTGCGTGGCGACGGAGCAGGCGTCGGCAGCGCTCGTGATGGATCTCAAGGAGCGGGGCCTGCTTGATGACACGATCGTGGTCTGGGGGGGCGAGTTTGGCCGCACGCCGATGGTGCAGGGGGGAAACGACGGCCGCGATCACCACAACCGTGCCTTTTCAATGTGGCTGGCCGGTGGCGGCATCAAGGCCGGCCATGTGCATGGCACGACCGACGACTTCGGCTTCAACGTGGTCGAAGACGCGGTGCACGTGCACGATCTCAACGCCACGCTGCTCCATCTCCTTGGCTTCGACCACACGCGGCTCACCTACCGCTTCCAAGGCCGGGATTATCGGCTCACCGACGTGCACGGCCATTTGGTCCAAGGCATCCTCGCCTGACGGCCGGGCTTATTGATGTTGGACGCTCGACCAGGAAGCCCCGGGCGCGAGCCTGGGGGCAATGTGGTCGGCAGACTCATAGGTGGCGACGAAACCATCTGCGGGTGCGGTCCCACATGGCCGGCGAGAGCACATGGCCCACCCCCGGCTCGATGAACGAATCAAAGGCCTCGGGGCGTCCCGCCGCGGCGAACGCCTGCCCGATCGTCTCGATGCCTGCGCGAACCTCCTCGATCGGACTGCCCCGGTCGAGCTCGCCGAAGTTGAGCAACAGCGGCCGCGGTGCGATCAGGGCGGCAATGTCGGGCGTGTCGCCGTGGGCATGGATGCCAGGAATAAAGTTGGGGAAGCAGTGGAGCAGGTGCGTCCGCTCGATGGCCGCGTAGGTGGGAAGGCAGCAGTTGCCGACGAGGCACTTGAGTCGCTCATCCCACGGCCCGACAAGCCAGGTGTGCGTGGAGCCCATCGAGTGGCCGAAGCAGCCGATCCGCGCGGCATCGACCTCCGGCCGCGACGCGAGCAGGTCGATCGCCCGCCGCATGTCGAGAATGTTTTTCCAGGCGAGGCTGCGGCCGGCGACCACATGCCTGAGAAATTCGAAGCGTTCGAAGTTGCCATCCTTGAGGAAGGGGCTCTGCCGCTCTTCGAAGCAGACGGCGTCGGGGCAGAGGACGACATAGCCCTCCCTGGCGAGTGTGACGCCGGTGTGGTGCATCGGGTTGCCGGCGAGGCCGGCCGGCTCACTCTTGCCCAGATGCCATTCGCCGTTGTGCTGATGCCAGACGGCGATCGCCGGCGCTGGATGGGCGGCGGTCACGCCGTCGGGCACGAGCAACAGGGCGGGCACACGCTCCCCGGGCTCCACCTCATAGTCGAGCGACTCGATCCGATAGCCGTCGTGGCGGCCGCTCTCGATCCTTCGGCCATCCACCTCGACGGGCTCGCGATCCCGCACGTCGAGCGGGCAGGGCTCCGGCCATGGGCCACCGAGCCCGGCCAGGAGGTGGTCGCGAAAGGTGGAGGCAGGGGAGAGCATCTCGGCGGCTGCAGCCGGACCGACTGCTCCTGTCGCCGCCGCGGCAGCGAAGCAAAAACGTCGACGAGTACGATCCAGGCTTGTCATGGGCAAAGGATAGCAGGTGTCTCAAACCTTCACGACGGCTCCGGAGGACAAAGCCGCGGCGTCAAACGACCCGGGCCAGCGCGAGCGCGCCCGCGAGGCCCACGACCGAGACGATCGTTTCCATCACGGTCCAGCTCTTGAGCGTGTCGGCGATGCCCAGCCTGAAATACTCCTTGAACATCCAGAAGGCAGCGTCGTTGACATGCGAGCCAAAGAGACTGCCGGCCCCGATCGCGAGCACCATCAGGTTGGGATCGGCGCCGCCCCCCGCAACGATCGGCGTGAGGATGCCAGCGGCGGTGAGCCCCGCCACGGTGGCCGACCCCACGCAGAGCCGAATGGCCACCGTCACCAGCCACGCCAGCACCAGCGGATCGAGCGGCAGCCCTTCCAGCATCTGACCAATCTGCGTGCTCACCCCGCTCTGCAGGAGCACCTCCTTAAACGCTCCTGAGCCGGCGATCACCAGCAGCATCGAGGCGACGTCACCAATCGCCGCGGCGAAAGTCTGCATCACCGTCGCCAGCGAACGGCCCCGGGCGAGGCCCAGCGTGACCGTGGCGACCAGCAGCGCGACGACCATCACCACGTCGGGATCGGATACAAACGCCATCGCGGCCGCCGCCGGCGAATCATCGGCAACGATCCAGCCCGCCGCTGTCGTCGCCACCAGCAGAACCGCCGGCAGAAGGGCTGTGAGAATGCTGACAGCCGGCCCGGGCAGCTCCGACTCCGGCAAGGGCTTGGCCTCCATGCCGGCCAGCGGCCTAGCGGGGATGCCACTGAGCAGCCTGCCGAAGATCGGGCCCGCAAGGACAAGGGCCGGCACCGCGATCGCAAGGCCATAGAGCAGCGTGAGCCCCATGTCGGCCTGAAACGTCGCGACCAGCGCCGTCGGTGCCGGATGGGGCGGCAGCAGTCCGTGGGCGACGCTCATCGACGCCAGCGCCGGCACCGCCACGACCAACAGCGGCAACTGGTAGCGGCCGACGACCGCAAAGATGATCGGCACGAGCAGCACGAAGCCGACGCCATAAAACAACGGAATGCCGACGATGAAGCCGGTGAGGGCCATCGCCCAGGCGATCTGCTTTTCACCGCAGGCTTTCACGAGCGTGGTGGCGATCTGCTGGGCCGCACCACTTTCGACGACGAGTTTGCCGAGCATCGCACCGGTGACGATCACGAGCAGGAGCGACCCGAGCATGTCGCCCATGCCCTTGCGAATGGCCGCGGGCACCGTCTGCAGCGGCATGCCGAGCGCAACCGCCGCCCCCGCCGAGACGAGCACAAAGGCCAGCAGCGGGTGTACCTTCGCCCAGGCCACGAGGATCACGAGGCAGACGATCGAAACCGCGATCACGACCAGCGGCAGCATGGATTTTTTCCGGAGACGGTATACCGAGGCTGCGATTATTCAGGGGCGGCCCCGTTGCCGCAAGTCGGTCTCCATGGCGTGAATCGTGTTCGCCCGCTATCCTGCCGCGACACAGCGTGGTCTTCGAAGACTTTGTTTCCGCTACGTTTCCTCACGTGGAGAATCTGTCTGTCATGTCGGCCCAGCAAGCCTTTGCAGCGCTCAATCTCGCGCTACCCCCCGCCCCCAAGCCCGCCGGTGTCTACAAGCCCTGCCTCATTGATGGCCGGCACGTCTATGTCTCAGGCCACGGCCCTGTGCTGCCCGACGGCAGCCTGATCACCGGCCGTGTGGGCCGCGACCTCGACAAGGATGCCGGCAAGGCGGCCGCCCGCCAGGTGGGCCTCACGATCCTTGCCACGCTCACCGCTACGCTTGGCAACCTCGACAAGATTAAGCGAGTCATCAAGGTGCTCGGGATGGTGAACGCGACCGACGACTTCGGTGACCATCCGTTCGTGATCAACGGCTGCAGCGAGCTGTTCTCGGCCGTGTGGGGCCCGGATCACGGCATCGGCGTCCGCAGCGCCGTGGGAATGGGCTCGCTCCCAGGCAACATGGCCGTCGAGATTGAAGCCCTCTTCGAGTTGGCTCAAGGATAAGCCGTGACCGAGCCTTCGATCACCGCGGCCCGCGGCGGTCAGAAGGCCCTGCAGCTCTTCACCGCCGCCAATGCGGCCCCCGCTCCTTCTGGGCTACTTTTGGCCCTGGCCCATCTGGAAGGCGGGCTTGCCGTCGAAGTAGTAGAGCCCCTCGGTCTTGATGAACTCGAGGCCCGACTTGTTGACACGGTCGAGCAGGGCGACCGCGTCGGCATGCGAGAGGGTTGTTTTCTCCGGGTCATCGACCATGAACCGGCACCGCCAGTGGTCGCAGAGGAGCGTCTGGGCGAAGCCGTCGGGCCAGACCGACATGCCGCGGCTGGAGATCATTCGCAGCTTGAGCGGCCCGTGGTCGCAGGTCGTCATCGCCGCCGCCACCTGCTCCGTCGTGCCGACATGCTCGACGAACACGTCGAGCCCGACGAGCTTGCGAACGACATTCGGCCGCGCGTAGGGCGGGTTGGTGTTGATGCGGCTCTCCTGTCGGTTGTAGGTGACCGCTGGGAGCGTCGCCGGCTTCTGCCCCATCCTGGCCACCACCGCTTGGGCAAACTCCTTCGTGCCCACCTTCTCCTTGCTGATGCCCTCCTTGAAGATGTCGTAGGTGTGGATGCCGTCTTCGATCGTCTTGAGCCAGGCGTTGTGGGCCCGCTCGGCCACCTCGACCTGGTTGATATGGAGCAGCATCATCACCGAGCCGAGAAAGAGGCCCGAGGGATTGGCGAGGTTTTGCCCGGCCCGCCGCGGGGCCGAGCCGTGAATCGCCTCGAACATCGCATGCTCCGGCCCGATGTTGGCCGAGCCGGCGAGCCCCACCGAGCCGGCGATCTGGGCCGCCACGTCGCTCAAGATGTCGCCATACAGATTCGGCATCACGACCACATCGAAGGCCTCGGGCGTGTCGGCCAGCTTGGCGGCGCCGATATCGACGATCCAGTGCTCGTTTTCAATTGTCGGATACTCGGCCGCGATCTCGTCGAAGATCTTGTGGAACAGACCGTCGGTGATCTTCATGATGTTGTCTTTGGTGAAGCAGGTCACCTTCTTGCGGCCGTTGGCCTTCGCGTATTCGAAGGCATACCGCACGATCCGCTCGGTGCCCTGACGGGTGATCAGCTTCAGGCACTGCGTGACATCGACCGTCTGCTGGTGCTCGATGCCGGCGTAGAGGTCTTCTTCATTTTCGCGGACGATGACGACGTCCATCTTCGGGTGCTTGGTGCGGACGAACGGGTGGTACGACACACAGGGCCGCACGTTGGCATAGAGCCCGAGGGCCTTGCGGGTGGTTACGTTGAGGCTCTTGTAGCCGCCCCCCTGCGGCGTCGTGATCGGCGCCTTGAGAAACACCTTCGTCCGCAGGATCGAGTCGAAAGCGTCCTTGGTGATCCCGGCCGAGTTGCCAGCGAGGTATTCCTTCTCGCCGATCGAGATTTCCTCGATGTCGAGCGCGGCGCCGGCCTCCTTCAGGATGAGGAGCGTGGCGTCCATGATCTCGGGGCCGATGCCGTCGCCCTTGGCGACGGTGATGCTGGTGGGCTTGGTCATAGGGATTTACTTGCCGGGCGGGAGCGGGATGGTTCTGATCGACGCGACACGTCAGAATAAGGATTCGCGATCCCATAAAAAAGCCTTACCACAGGAGCAGCGTGATGATGCGACTGGATGCCCGGCGACGAACTGCGTCACTGGCCTTGGCGGGAGCGGTGATTGGGCTGGCTGCGGCGGCGGTTGGTGCGGCTGAGCCGAGTCCTCTGGTGGTGCCCGACGGCCTGGAGGCGACGCTCTTTGCGGCCGAGCCGCTGCTTTCGAGCCCTTCCGACATTGATGTCGATTCCCACGGCCGCGTTTGGGTCTGCGAGGTGCTCAACTACCGGGGCAAGAAGGAAACCCGGCCCGAAGGCGACCGGATCCTCGTGGTCGAAGACACCGATGGCGACGGCCGGGCCGACACCCAGACCGTGTTTCACCAGGGCCGCGACGTCGATTCTGCACTCGGCATCTGTGTGATCGGCGAGGGGCCGGGCCGCAAGGTGATCGTGTCGTGCGCGCCCGATGTCTTCATCTTTCACGACGACGACGGCGACCTGAAGGCCGATCGCCGTGAGTCGCTCTTCATGAAGACCGGCCAGCCGCAGCATGACCATTCCGTGCATGCCTTCGTGGTCGGCCCCGACGGGCGGCTCTATTTCAACTTCGGCAACACCGGCATGGGCGTACATGACCGCGACGGCAAGCCCGTGATCGACCGGTTTGGCAACGCGGTGCTCGACAACGGCAAGCCCTATCGGCAGGGCATGGTGTTTCGCTGCCGGGCCGACGGCACCGACTTCGAGGTTCTCGGCCACAACTTTCGCAACAACTATGAGGTGGCCGTCGACTCGTTCGGGAATCTCTGGCAGAGCGACAACGACGATGACGGCAACCGTGGCGTCCGCATCAATTTCGTGATGGAATATGGCAACTACGGGTACAAGGACGAACTCACCGGGGCCGGCTGGCAGGTGCCACGGACGAACCTCGAGACCGAGGTGCCGTTGCAGCACTGGCACCAGAACGATCCCGGGGTCGTTCCCAACCTGCTGCTCACGGGTGGCGGATCGCCGTGCGGGATCTGCGTGTATGAAGGATCGCTCCTCCCCGAACGGTATCGCGGGGCGCTCATCCACTGCGACGCCGGTCCGAACGTGGTGCGGTCGTACCACGTGACGCCACAGGGCGCGGGCTTCACGGCCACGATGGAACCCCTCGTGGATGGCTCCGCTGACAAGTGGTTTCGCCCCTGCGACGTGTGCGTGGCCCCCGACGGTTCGCTGATCGTGGCCGACTGGAATGATCCCGGCGTGGGCGGCCACGGCATGGGCGACACCGAGAAGGGGCGGCTCTACCGGATCGCGCCCCGCGGCTCGACGTGGTCAGTGCCGACGGTCGACTTCTCGACCATCGCCGGTGCCGTGGCTGCGCTCGCCAGCCCGAATCTTTGCACGCGGGCGCTGGCCCTCGAGCGGCTCGGCCGCGAGCCCGAAGCGGCTGCAGCAGCCCTCGATGCCGCGACCAGAAAGCCGAATGACGATCGCTATGCCGCCCGCCTCGCCTGGGCGCAGGGCATGCTACCGGGGCGGGCCGAGGCGACCATACGCAGCCTCGCCGCTTCGAACGACTCGAGCATGAGGATCATCGCCCTGCGAATGTGCCGGCTCACGAAGGGAGACGTGATCGGCCTCGTCGAAATGCTCGCAAGCGATCCCGCGCCCGACGTGCGCCGCGAGTGTGCCATCGCGCTCAAGGGAATCGCCGGCGAACGGGCCGACCTGGCCTGGGCGGTGCTGGCATCGCAGCACACGGCCGGCGACCGCTGGGAACTCGAAGCCCTTGGGATTGGAGCCGACGGCCTGTGGGATGGGCGGCTCGAGGCGTGGCTCGCCAAGACGTCGGGGCCGAAGCACGCGGTCGGCCGGGAGATCGTCTGGCGAAGCCGCGGCGAAACGTCTGCGGCGATGCTCTGCATGCTGATCGAGTATCCGGACGTCACCACGGTGGAGTCGCTCGCGCTCCTGCGTGCCCTCGACTTTCAAAACCAGTCTCGAGTTGACGAGGCCATCCGCGAGCTGCTCACTCGCCTTTGGTTGCCATCCACCCCAGAAGAAAAGCGGCGGGTGATTCTGCCCGAACTCGTCATGCGGCTCGGGGCCGATGCCACCGCCGACCCGGTGCTCGCCAAGTGGATAGCCACGGCGACCGGCTATGTGGCCGGCACGCAGCAGTTCGTAGATATCGTGCAGCGGTTCCAACTCCGCGACCGGGTGCCGGCAGTCATCGCGCTGGCGGCCAGTCCCGGCACCGCGGAACAACTCGCCGTGTCGGCGGCGGCGGCGGCTGTGGCCCTCGGCGACGAAGCCACGCTGCGGGCCGGTGTGGCGGCGACAGATGCGGCGGCGGTGCCGGCATTGCTGTCCGCCATCGGCACCGGCGGCAGTGCTCGTGCTCAGGCCCTGCTTGAGAGCCTCTTGAACGATGCCGACGCCTCTCCGGAAATGAAGGCCGCAGCGGTACTCGGCCTCGGCCGGTCGCAGGCCGGGGCGAAGCGACTGGTGACGCTCGCTGAGCAAGAGCAGCTCACCGGCACGCTCCCGCAGGCGGCGGCCGCGGCGATCGCGCTTTCGCCCTGGGCAGATATCAAGCAGTCGGCGGGCAAGGTGCTGCCGATGCCGCGGGCCAAGGGGGGCGGGGCGTTGCCCACGATCGCCGATCTGTCGCGGCGTGGCGGGGGCAATGCAGCGCGGGGCAAGGCCGTGTTTGCCGGGGCCGGCACGTGTGCGAAGTGCCACGTCGTGGGCGATGAAGGGAAGGCCGTAGGACCGAGCCTTTCCGGCATCGGCGCAAAACTCTCCCGCGTGGCCTTCTACGAGGCGATCCTCGCGCCGTCAGCGGCGATCAGTCACAACTACGAGACCTACACGGCGGTGCTCGATGACGGCCGGGCGGTGACGGGCCTGCTTGTGTCGCAGTCGCCAGCCGAGGTCGTCATCCGTGGGGCCGACGGCATCGACGTGACGATGAAGGCCGACGCCGTCGAAGAGCTCGTCAAGCAGCCGGTCTCCCTGATGCCGGCCGATCTGGCCGCGGCGCTCACGGTCGATGAGCTGGTCGATCTCGTGGCGTGGCTGGAAACGCTGCGGAACTGAGTCCAGCATCGCCGTGGCAACACCGGCTCGCGTCCATCAGGCGAGAATGGGCTCGATCACGTGGCCGTGGACATCAGTCAGCCGCCGCTCGATGCCGTTGTTGTAGAACGAGAGCCGGGTGTGATCGAGGCCGAGCAGATGAAGGATCGTGGCGTGGAGATCGTAGATCGTCGTCACGTTTTCTACGGCCTTGTAGCCGAAGTCGTCGGTCGCCCCGTAGTGAAAGGCCCGCTTCACGCCCGCCCCGGCCAGCCAGACGGTAAATCCTGAGGGATTGTGGTCGCGGCCGTTGGCCCCCTTCTGGAACGTCGGCATCCGGCCAAATTCGGTGACGAAGGCCACCAGCGTGTCGGCCAGCAGGCCGCGGTCCTTGAGGTCGCGGAGCAGGCCGGCTACGGGCTGATCGAGGATCGGTCCATGCACCGCATACTGATCGACGATCTTCTTGTGGCCGTCCCAGTTGCCCACGCCCTCGCCCATCGCGTACGCGCCATTGAAGAGCTGCACAAACCGCACCCCCTTCTCGACGAGCCGGCGGGCAAGGATGCAGTTGCGGGCAAACCGGGCCTTGAGTGAATTCTTCACGTCATCGGCCCCGTAGAGGGCGAGCGTCTCGGCCGACTCGTCGGAAAGATCGGCCACCTTGGCGGCGGAGAGCTGCATCTTCGCGGCCAGTTCGTAGGCGGAGATGCGCGCGGCCAGATCGGTGTCGCCCGGATGCCGGGCGAGGTGGTCCTCATTGAGGAGGGCGAGGAAGTCGCGGGTGGCGCGATCCGCATCGGCGGATATTGTCGTCGGGCGGGCGAGGTTGGGGATCGGCCTATCGGCATTGAAGGGCGTGCCCTGGAAGACGGCCGGCAGAAACGCGCTCTGCCACTGCCGGGGGCCGATCTGCGGCACGCCGCGGGGATCGGGGATCGCCACGAAGGCCGGCAGGTCGCGGCACTCGCTGCCGAGGGCATAGGTCGTCCAGGCACCGATGCTCGGGAAGCCGTCGAGCGTGAAGCCGGTCGACATCTGGTTTTCGGCCGGCCCGTGGGTATTGCTCTTGGCCGTCATCGAATGGATGAAGCACATCTCGTCGGCCAGTTCGCCGAGCAGCGGCAGCAGGTCGCTCGTCATCGTGCCGCTCTCGCCGCGGGGCTTGAAGTCCCACAGCGGCTTGATGAGGTTGCCCTGCTCGCCCTGAAACGTGATCAGCTTTTCGCCGCTCGGTGTCGGCATCGGCGAATCGTGGAGACGGATCAGTTCGGGCTTGTAGTCGAACGTGTCGACATGAGAGATCGCCCCCGAGCAGAAGATCATCAACACGTTTTTCGCCTTGGGAGCGAAGTGGGGCTGCCGCGGGGCATAGGGCTGCGACGGATCGATGATCGGCCGGATCGGGGGCTCGCTCGCCAGGAGCTTTTGCTCATGGAGCAGGGCCGAGAGCGCGATGCCCGAAAGCCCGGTGCCGCCCCACTGGAGAAACGCACGACGGTCGAGCAAATGACGGCCGGCATGGGAAAGGGAATGTCGCATGGTGGCTCAGTAGATGGTGATGAATTCGCTGGCGTTGTAGAGACTGCGGCAGAGGATCGGCAGGCCGTGGGTGGCGACGAGGGCGCGGCCGGCGGTGATTTCGCGGGCGGTGGCCTCGCGGCCGAAGGCGAGTTCGATGGCGCGGCTCACCTGCAGGCCTGGATCGCTGCCCGCCTCCCGCTCCACCCGCGCCGCAAATCGCGCTGCCTGATCGAGCAGGAAGTCGCCGTTCATCATGTTGAGGGCCTGGAGCGGCGTCGTGCTCACCGTGCGGGCGGGCTGCACCTGGCCGGCGTCGGGGCAGTCGAAGGCGCCGAAGAAACTGTCGAGCTCGGCTCGCGGCTTCGATTGGTAGACCATGCGGCGGAAGTCGTCCACGGTAAACGTCGTCTTCGTCGCGTACACCTTCACGTAGTTCGTGTTGGGCTCGAAGAGGTCGAAGCCTGGCCCGCCCATCTTTGGACTGAGACTGCCGCTGACGGCGAGGATTGCGTCGCGAAGTGGCTCGGCCTCGAGCCGTCGCGGCGGGTGCCGCCAGAGGAGCCGTGAGCCCGAATCGATGGCCAACGCATCGGGCCGCGTCGTGCTCGCCTGCCGGTAGGCACGGCTCGTCACGATCAGTCGATGGATCCGCTTCAGCAGCCAGCGGTCAGCGGGATTCGCCGGATCGACCAGTTCGCTTGCCAGCCAGTCGAGAAGCTGCGGGTGGCTGGGCACGCCGCCGTTCACGCCGAAGTCGCTGGGCGTGTCGACGATGCCGGTGCCGAAGTGGTAGTGCCAGAGCCGGTTCACGATCACACGGGCCGTGAGCGGATTCGTCGGCGACACAATCCACTCTGCCAGGCGCCGACGGCGTTCCTTTTCGGGCGTTTCGACAGGCAGCTGCCACGCCGCCCCAAACTCCGAGAGGCTTCCCGGCGGCACCGCCTCCCGGGGCTGCGTCGGGTCGCCGCGGAAAAACCGATGGGTCTGCGGAGGCGTGACGAATTGGCCAGCATACGCCTTGGGCAAGGTGGTCAGCGCATCGAGCCGCTTCGTGAGCGTCGCGACATGCTCGGAGAGCGACTCGAGCTCTGCCAGTTCGTTGGGGGAGAGTTCTGCGGCTGCCGTGATCGGACCCGTGGCGTCGGCATGCACATAGTCGCGGGGCAGGCGGTCGACATGCCGAGCTACCGGTTGCCACGCCTGCCCGTCGAGCGATACGGCGATCTCGTACTCGGTCGCCAGCCGGTCTGAATATTCAGGCTTGGGGCTACGATCGCGGCTCCAGACCACGCGGCTGATCTCCTCCACCTCGGGCAACTCGAGCTGCACCCAGCCGCCGCCGATCTGGTTGGAGATCCACGATTTCTTGTTGCCGTACTTGCCGTCATTGATGTGCTCGAGCTTGTGATAGTTGCTCTTGTCATAGTCTCC
>JBIKNV010000208.1:0-5364 GCA_044358475.1 Pirellulales bacterium
CGTGCCGGCGAGCAATCTCGGTCTCCGACAGTCCGGCCAGTCGGTCAGGCGTGATGCCGGAGAAGTCGATTGCCAGCGGCCCGTCGCCGGATGCACCCATATGGCCGGCGGATCGATCGAGGATGAGAGGCATCTGCCACACCAAGAAAGAAGACGAAAACGACCGGGGCCGCGGGCGTGGTGCACCCGCGGCCCCGAGAATAGCACGAAGTATCTGCGTACGAATCGAGAAGACTGTCTGCACACGTCTGCCGCCGCACGATGCGGCGATCGGCGACCCCAAAAAACCTTGGCTTTTTTGGGTCGCCGACGTGGACAAAGGCCATGGAGGGCTTTGTCCACGTGAAGCTAGCCCCCGATCTGCACCGGTACCTTCCGCGACGTGGTGGTGGGAGACTTCGTGAGCTCCACCGTGAGCACGCCCTTGTCGTAGCGGGCCGTGACCTGTGACGGATCGACCGCCTCAGGGAGCGGGATCGCCCGCGTGAAGGAACCGTGATGGCTCTCGCGATGGGCCCAGCCGTTGCCCCCTTTCGCCGACTCGGTCTTCTTCTCGCCCGCGATCACCAGCCGATCTTCCGACACGCTCACGTCGACATCTTCCGGACCCATGCCGGGAAGTTCCGCCCGGATGTGGATCTTTGACTCGTCTTCCGTCATGTCGATCGCCGGCATCCATTGCCCTGGCTCCACCTGCTCGAACCATGTCGGCATCATCAGCGGTCGACTGAAGAAGCCTTCGAAGAGGCGGTTCATCTCGTTGCGAAAGTCGGCGAGGGTCGCCATGTTGCCGGCATCGATGCCGCTCGTGCGCTTCGTGCGAAAAGGAATCAGATTCATCGATCTCTCCTTCTCTGGGATGGTGAGGAACTCGAAACTGGACACCAAGTGCATGTTCAGCATGCGGAGCCTGAGGCAGTGGCCACGCGAACCGCGACCTTCCGCGGACGCACTGCGGCCAGCCGCGGCACGTCGATCGACAGCACGCCATGCCGATACTCGGCCGTGATTTCCGCGCCATCGAAGCCGTCGCCGAGCCGGAACGATCGGCGGTAGTCGCCGATGCCGTATTCCTGCCGCAGCAGCCGGCCCGATAGATCGCGGGACGGCACCTTCGCATGCACCGCGAGCACGCCGTCTTCAAACGCCACGTCGATCGAGTCAACGCTGGCGCCCGGAATATCGGCGCGGATCGTGAGGCCGCTGCCGGTGTCGTAGACATCGACATGCGGCTGGTAGGTGAGCGCGGGTTCGCCAGTAGTCTGCCGGCGGGCAACCTCAGCCTCAGGGGCGGTCGTGGTCAGGGAAGAACTCATGGGTGAATCTCCTTGTGAAGGGAATGCAATGTGAGTGAAGCAGGCAAGACACGCGGGCACGGCCACCGGCCGTTATGAGGCCGTACGCACCGTGACCTTGTGGGGCTGACTCTCCGGCGCCTTCGGGCAGGTGACCGTGAGCACACCGTCGACAAGTTGGGCCTCGACCCGCGATGCATCGACGGCCACTGGCAGGCTCAGCCGTCGTTCGAAGGCGCCCGTGCCCCGCTCGCGACGCAGCCACGTGACTTTCGTGGCGTCCCCCTCGGCCGCCTCGCCATTGCCCGCCTGGCCAGCCGGCTCGGGTCGCCTCCCGTCTGCGGCCTCGGGCCGCCTCCCCTTGAGGATGATCTCATCAGCCGTGACATTGATGTCGATGTCACCCACGTCGAGGCCGGGAAGTTCCGCCTCGACCACGATGGCGTCATCGCGATCCCGCATGTTCACGGCAGGAAAGACGCCGGCTCGCTGCTCGGTGCCCCAGCCGTGGAGCGGCGGTGCGGCCGTGAGCGACGTCCAGAGCCGATCCATCTCGTCGCGCAGTTCTTCCAGCGGGAGCGCGAAGCCCGCACGAAACGTTTGCATGTCAACTCTCCTCGGTGGTGGTGGATCGACACCGTCCTTGGAGGCGTGCAGTCGCGATGCAGGCACCGCGGCCAATCCTTCGCAGCGACGGCGTCGAAAGGCAACCCGCGGCTTCTCGCCGCGACGTCGAAGAGCCATGGAATGCAACGAGCGTGCCAGACCGCCAGTGGACAGGTGTTTCTTGCACCGATGCCGCGTGAATCGCGGCGAAAATGGTTTGGATGGTCTTCGCCTGGGAAACTTTTGCGGTCGCAGCGGTCGGGGCGGCTGTCAGCGTGGCAGGCGGTCGGAAAATGGTTGCCACAGTGACCGCCGGGTGTGGGCAGCACCCTGCGGGCCGGTATACTAGGGCCCTTCCCACCGCCGCATTCGTGTACGGAGCAGCCATGCGTTTCACACTCCTGGATCGAGTCATCGCCGTCGAGCCCGGCAAGAGCATCACGGCTATCAAGACACTCTCGCTCTCTGAGGAGTATCTCGCCGACCACTTCCCCTGCTTTCCGGTGATGCCGGGCGTGCTCATGCTCGAGGCGATGACGCAGGCCGCCGCCTGGACCATTCGCCTGGGCGAGGATTTCGCCCACAGCATCGTCGTGCTGCGCCAGGCGAAGAACGTGAAATACGGCGACTTCGTGGAGCCGGGCCGTGTGCTCACCGTCACCGCGGAAGTGATTTCCCAGGACGAAACCACGACCAAAGTGAAGGCCAGCGGCACGGTGGGCGATCGGACGAGCCTCACGGCGCGGCTCGTTCTCGAACGGTACAACATGGCCGATCGGCGGCCCTATGGTGACGCGATCGATGCCCGCGTACGGTCCGAAATGCGGAAACTATGGGCGTTGCTCCATCCCACCTCCCGCGGCGTTACCGCCCCACGACGGGTCGTCTACGGTGGCCCCAATGCGGCTGTGCCGGCCGCCGCCCCGCTCCCGAGCGTGCCCTCGCTCGTGCGATGAAGCCCGGAGAAAACCGCGGTTGCCCGGCTGTTTTTCCTGATTGTATGGCTGGCGCCCGTCGGGTGCGGTCGGCTTCGGGTTCCCAATCTGGCGGACCGACAGTACAACCGGCGTCCAGCGTTCGATTATTTCCTCGTTTCCCCAAGGTACCAGTCGATGCCGTCGCGTGATGAAATCTTTGAGAAGGTGAAGGCTGCTCTCGTCGATGCCCTCGGTGTAGACGAGGATGAAGTGTCGCCCACGGCGACGATGGTTGGCGATCTCGGCGCCGAGTCGATTGACTTTCTCGACATCGTGTTTCGCCTCGAGAAGGCGTTCGGCATCAAGATCCCGCGTGGTGAACTGTTCCCCGAGGACGTCCTCTCGAGTACCGAATATGTCGCCGACGGCAAGCTCAATGCCGCGGGCTTGGCGGCGCTGAAAGCCCGGATGCCGTTCGCCGACCTGTCGAAATTCGAGGCCAATCCTAGCGTGCAGAACTTTGCCAACACACTTACCGTCGAAGACATGGTGCGATACGTGCAGAGCAAGGTGGGCGGCTGATCGGCCGGCCGGATATCCGCCATGCGTTGGTTCTGGATCGATCGTTTTGAAGAGTTCGTGCGGGGCAAGCATGCCACGGCCGTGAAGAACGTGTCGCTGGCGGAGGAGCACATGCACGACCACTTTCCCGGTGTGGCCCTGATGCCAAACTCCTTGATCGTGGAGGGGATGGCGCAGGCGGCCGGGCTGCTGGTCGCCGAGGCGATCGACTACAACCGGCGGGTGGTTCTGGCGAAGGTGTCGGGAGCCGAGTTTCACTTCGACGCAGTCCCGGGCGACACACTGAAGTTCCACGCCGAGATCCTCGACCTCAAGCCGGCGGGATCGCTGACGCGTGTGAGGACGACCGTCGGCGACGAGGTGCAGGGCGCGGCGGAGATTTTTTTCGCCCATCTCGAACCGGGCGAGGGCGTGCCAAAATTGTTCGAGCCGGAGGAATTGCTGCGATGGCTCGACCAGATGCATATTTATGACGTCGGTCGCGATGAGGCCGGGCAGCCGCTGACGCGGCCCGACTGGTGACCGCGGCGGCCTCGTAAAACTCTTGTGGAAGGAAGCAACGCGATGGGTGCCGGCAGGCGGAGGGTTGTAATTACCGGCATGGGGTGCGTCACGCCGTTGGGTGTGACGGTGGAGCAGTTGTGGCAAAACCTCAAGGCGGCGAAGTCCGCCGTCGGCCTCACCACCGTCTTCGACGCCTCCAAGTTTCCCACCAAGATCTCGGCGGAGGTCCGCGACTGGAGCGTCGCCGACGAGGGAGAGGATCCGAAGCGATGGGAGTTTTGCGGTCGCCACACGCGATTTGCCGCCGGGGCCGCGCTGCAGGCGATGCGTGACGCGGGGCTTGAGAAGGGGCTTCCGGCCGACCCAACGCGGCTGGGTGTTTACCTCGGTAGCGGCGAAGGCCAGCAGGATTTCGACTCCTTCACCAACATGATGATGGCCGCGATCACAGGTGACACACTCGACGTGGCGAAATTCACGAAGCTCGGCCTCGAGACGCTGCACCCGCTCACCGAGGTCGAGCAGGAGCCGAATATGCCGGCCGCCCATCTGGCCGGAATGTTCGATGCTCAGGGCCCAAACCTCAACTGCCTGACTGCCTGTGCCGCCTCCAGCCAGGCGATTGGCGAGGCCGCCGAACTCGTCCGCCGCGGTGATGCCGACGTCATGCTCTCCGGTGGCACCCACAGCATGATCCACCCGTTCGGCGTGACGGGCTTCAATCTCCTCACGGCGCTGTCGACCCGTAACAACGAGCCGACCCGGGCCAGCCGCCCCTTCGACAACGACCGCGACGGCTTCGTGCTCGGTGAGGGAGCTGCGATGGTGGTGCTCGAGGAGCTCGAGCATGCGAAGAAGCGTGGCGCCCGCATCCATGGTGAGATCCTCGGCTACGGCTCGACGGCCGACGCGTACCGCATCACCGACACGCACCCAGAGGGTCGCGGCGCCTCATCCTGCATCCGCATGGCGCTGGCGGACGCCAGGCTGGGCCTTACCGACATTCACTACATCAATGCCCACGGCACGAGCACCGACGTCAACGATAAGGTCGAGACGCTCGCCATCAAGACGGTATTTGGCGAGCAGGCCTACAAGATTCCCGTTTCCAGCACGAAGAGCATGATGGGCCACCTCATCGCGGCGGCCGGCGCCACGGAGTTGATCGTCTGCCTGCTGGCGATCCGCGACGGTGTGCTGCCGCCGACGATCAATTACGAGACTCCCGATCCCAACTGCGATCTCGACTACGTGCCAAACCAAGCCCGAGAAGGCAAGTGCAACTACGCCCTCTCCAACAGCTTCGGCTTCGGCGGCCAGAACATCTCGCTCATCGCCGGGCGGTATTAGCTTCACGAAAATGCGGCCATCCATGGCCCGCATTTTCTTCACCGACCTCCGGTCGGAAGAGAGCGTCGCCTCCAGCGACGCGGCCCAAAGTGGTGCGAATCCACATCCGC
>JBIKNV010000528.1:0-5361 GCA_044358475.1 Pirellulales bacterium
TATCTGAGGTCACTAGGACTGACTTGGACAAAAAAGCACTAACCGTTGAACTAGGTGACGCCATAAAGCGGTTTGAGAAAAAAACTGCTTACAAAAAACTAGAAATCAAGAGGGCGTGATCATGGCCAAAATAATTAACTTCTATGACTACGTTTATAAAACAGTCGCGCCAATAGTAGCAGAAAAAACTAAAACCAAAAAACCTAAGAAACAAAAACGCAAACCATACATTGAAGGGGTACCTTTCTAATGAAACTACTGACACCAGAAATCAGCTCTCCAAAATTAGCTAAGAGTGAAAGCGACAAATATCTAACGGCTATCTTATATCTAGCGGGTGCTGCAGACCATCGTCTATGCCCGGCTAGTACGGAAGGGTGTCGCGCTCACTGTTTAGTCACTGAAAGCGGCCGCGGTATAATGGAAACGGTTAGGTTAGCGCGTCAACAAAGGACTAATTTTCTTTTCAACAATCGCTCCGGTTTTATGTATATCCTGGCAAAAGATATCCGCGCCTTAATTAAAAAGGCTAAGAAGCTAGGGAAAATGCCATGTGTCCGACTAAACGGCGGCAGCGATCTAGACTGGTCAGACGTCTATACGTCTTTTCCTGATGTGCTTTTTTGGGAGTATACGAAACGGCCTGACCTTGCTGTCAAAAACCATCGTTTGCTCAATGTTCACATGACCTATAGCTATAACGAAAACACTAGCACGCGCGTTATGGCTGATATTTTAGACCGTGGCATAAACGTCGCTATGGTTTTTGATATTTGGTCACGTCACGGTGGAGCGTTACCTGACCGTGTTGGTACTGTACCGGTTATAGACGGCGATATATCTGATTTACGTTTCCTTGACCCTAAGGGCGTTATCGTCGGACTAAGACTAAAATCAGCAAAAAAACCTCAACCATCGACCACCAATTTTCTACGAAAGGCATAACCATGTTGACCACTATCAAACTAAACAACAAAACAGGACTCCTGGTAAGAAATACACTAAGGCTAGAAACGAGTAAATGCATAACGAGCAAACAATTGACCACTATGGCTAGTGTCTGTTCAGTTGAGGGAAACATCTTACAGTTTGTCATGTTTACTGATTATCTAAAATCAGTCATTAGGACAGACAAACGCGCGACCAAGAAAAATATAGCTGAACAGCATCAGAAAGCACTAAACCAATTGGCCATTATCATGGTTGAAGCTATAGCGCATTATCAGCAAAAAAATATGACGCTAGATATAGACTGCAATGTTTTCAGCACTACAAATAACTATGTGAGGTGAAACATGAAACAAGTAAACGACCACATGGCTCAAACTATCTTTAAAAATATCCTTAGAGACTTCTGTTCTATGACGATGTTTTGTAGCGTTACTGGAGAGATATTAGATTATCGTGACGCGGTTATATTAAAACAGGGCGATAGTGAACAGGTTATAAGTAAGTCAGGCCTGAAAGCACTAATTAAAAAACACGGCGCGGAGAAAGTAAACGCGTTAGTGGCGACGCCAGAAACTTATTTTAAGGGGTGAAACATGAAAATAAAACCAACACAAAATAACGATAGCAGTTGGGATCTAAGCAAACAGTCTAAAGAGTGGAAAATTAGGTACATAAAAATTAAGTGTAAGAAGGATGTTCGATGGGTGTCTAATTGGTTTGTTGAATACATTGACGGATATCATGACTGGAATAGATGCTTTCAACCACCGCCAATAGAAACATGGCTGAAACATCGCGGCATAAAACTAAAAACATCAAACGACCTAATGGACAACTTTAAAAATAAAAATCAAGGTGCCGGTCATTTTTTGGAACATCTAGAATACTGCAGATATTTTCATGAAATGAACGACATCGAACATGACAGAAAATTAGGCGTTAAGTTTCCTGTTTGTGTTAAATAAAACTAAAAGGGTGAAACATGAAAGTCTATAAGACCGTCGAACATGACAAGTATAGGGTGACAGTAGAAAGTTTAGGCAATGATAGCTATCTAGCTACCTACTGGGATAAGGGTGCTTATGCCTATGAGAGTGACAGGGATATCTATATGTATAAGACGCTAGCTGAGGCCTATGAGAAAGCACTAGAGATAGTGGCTGAGGAAAATATACTCAAGGTATATAACCATGGTCTGTGAGGGAAAAGACACTTAGGCATTAAGACCGCTGTAAGGCGGTTTTTTTGCGTTTAGGGGAAAGGTATAGGGAAAGGTATATGGTCAGCGCGTAACTATCGCGCCTTATTTATTTAAAACAGGCAGACGCTGCAGCACCGTTTTTAAGGCCCTCTCTCTGCCTGACCATGTCGATATATTCTAAGACAGCCTAACGCGTCAGAGGCCTATTTGCGGCCTTTTAAAGCGACATCCTAGATAGTGCTATGATGCTGCAGGGATATAACTATAGGCGTTCAATATACTAGTGTTAAATGAACCGCTGTCTAAAATATTGACACGCTATTAGTGGTGTCTGTCAATGATATCAGACTGTTACAGCTTGGAACAGAGCTTGCAATGATATTAGTAAGGCGACGGGAAAAGGTTCCATTCGCAAACAAGAAAGGAAACGCAAGCGCAAACTAAAGAAATATCAAACACTTAAAACAAACAGCAGCGATATCAAGCTGTTAACAAAGGTGTCAAAAGTTTGGACAAACTGTCAAAATTCCTGACAGGTGTCAGAAAACTGACAGGGGGGGTGGGGGTCTACTTGCGATTGCAATTTGCATTGCCCCCCTCAAAAAATTCGCAAACAATCCTTGCACTATTCTTATTCCCCTACTAAGGCTATATTAGAATCTTCATAAAACCTTTACTAACGAGGTATTTTTATGGCCAGACAGCCAGGTAGGCCGAAGGTAGTGCCTGATGAGGCTATTTCAGCCTTATATGACCCTCAAAATCCAGATGCTTTACTGAACAGGTTGCCTCCTAGATTGGTGCCTATCTTAGAGCGTGTGCGGAACAAACTGCCTAGGACATTGATGCTGACTGAGAGGGAGATCAGGACGCAGTGCCAGCCTGATGAGCGTGACGAGCGTGTCAGGTTATCGTTCTGGGATGAGTATAATGCGGCTACTGCTAGCGGCAAGAAGATGGCTTTACAGTCGATCATCTGTGGTGCTGTGAGCTGGGAGATGTGGGTATCTGGCTATGAGCCTAACAATAAGCGTATGCTTTGGATCTTTACCCCGCCGGTCAGTTATGCGATCCAGATGAGACATATCTTGCATAAGGGAACTGAGCGTCTTTTAGAAATTATGAACCTTCCTATGTTGGGTGAAGACGGCAAGGTAGATACGAAGGTAGCGACCCTTATTTTGAAGGCATGGCAGTTAGCTGATATGCGTATAAAGGGTGGTATTGTTCAGCGTATGCAAGTTGAGCAAAAGTCTGTGAATGTAAACTTTAACTCTGAGCAACCTGTAGATCAGCTTAGGGAGCAGGTTAGTGGTTTACAGTTAGAGGATCTTGAGACGTTAGAGCGCAGGATTGAGAAGGCTAAGAGGGATCAGCATAGGTATTTAAAGCACTATGACGGGGACATTAAGTCTCTGATTAAGAGTGGTGATCAAGAGATTTTGGATGATGTGGAGACTGTCACAAGGCATGGTCAGCGGATGATGATGCCAGACATTCCAGAGTTGCCTGATATTGAACTAAAGTTTGAAGAGGTCACGGATGGCCAAGAAGAAGCAGAGCCGCGAAGCACGCATTGATGCTTTCGTAGAGAAGTCTAAGGAAAGACAGCTCAAGGAGATGACGCGTGAGATGACGCGCATGAAAAACCTTGATCCACTAACTTTCCAGCAAAGTGTTATCAAGGCTAGGATCAAAGAGCTTCGGGAAGATTTACCGCACCTATATGGGTGGAAGTTTTATCCATGGGCTAGAGAGTTCTTTGAATCCCGTAACAGAATGAACCTTCTTTGTGCTGCTAACCAGATTGGTAAGAGCAGCATAGCTATCAGAAAAAACATCGAATGGGCTTGCAATAAGAAGCTATGGCCAGAGCTGTGGGATAAAGAGCCAAAGCAATTTTGGTATTTTTATCCTTCTGATCAGGTTTCGACTATTCAAGTAGAAAAATCTTGGGTTCCTGAGTTTTTGCCGCGTGGTGCGATGAAAGACCATGAGAACTATGGTTGGGACATTGAGTATAAAAGCGGAGATGTGCACGCCATACACTTTCGCAGTGGGTGTAGTATATTTTTCAAGTCCTATGGTCAGAAGGTTGTTAATTTGCAGACAAGTGCTGTCGCAATGATGACTTTCGATGAGGAGGCCCCTGAAGAGATTATAAACGAATGTCTTGCGCGGCTTCGTGCCACAAGGGGATATTTTAATCAAGTCTTCACGGCTACCCGTGGATTGCAGGTTTGGTATAGAGCCATGGAGTGTATCGGCACATCTGAGGAGATGTTTCCACAAGCATGGAAGCGCAGCGTATCGATGCGCGAATGTATGTACTACGATGACGGCACACCAAGTCAATGGACGCCTGAGAGGATTAAAGAAGCTGAAGGTTACTGCACATCCCAGGCTGAGATATTAAAGCGTATTGACGGTAGGTTTGTAAAAGATGAAGGGCGAAGGTATGGATCATTTAATCCAGACACAGCTCTTGGCGATGCTACAGAAAAAATTCCACCTAACTGGAGGTATTATGCTGGCGTTGACATTGGTAGTGGTGGGCGCGGCAGGAGTGCTGGTGCTGTGGTTATTGTTGCTTGCAGTAACGATTTGGATCGTGGAAGAGTTGTTAGGACTTGGCGTGGAGATTACGAAGAGACGACCGCCAAAGACATCCTTGAGAAGTACAAAGAGCTTAGAAAAGGAATAGTCATCACACAGGCTTGCTATGATTACCAGTCTAGGGAGTTTGGCCTCATAGCTAGTCGTAGCGGTGAGCCGTTCCTTCCAGCCGACAAGCATCGTGACTCTGGGGAGCAAATAGCTAACACATTGTTCCAGACAGGAGCTTTGACAATTGATGACGGGGTGTACGATAATCCTAAGCTTGTCACGGAGTTAATGTCTGTACCTGCTGGAGAAAAGAACAGAAAGTACCAAGACGACCTAACTGACGCTCTTCGTTATGTTTTGAAGCTTATTCCTTGGGATTTTGTTAAAATTGCTCCAAATTTAAAATTAGAGGATGAAGAACGCGAAGAAGTGCCGCATACTGATTGGACAAAAGATCAGTACCAACAGTGGCAAATAAAACAACGTCGTGGGGAGATGTTTGATGAAGACTGTTCAAAAGACGAATGGCAAAACTTCAAAGACGAAGTTGCCGCATGGAACGAAGCATACGGAAACTAGCAAACGCTATAAACTTCTTGGTA
>JBIKNV010000014.1:0-17026 GCA_044358475.1 Pirellulales bacterium
GGGAATCAACAGCGTTCGTGGGCGACCACGCCCGACAGCATTTTCGCGACAGCTACGACCACACGATGGAACTGCTCGACCTCACCGAGAGTTACCGCGAGATCGGCAGCGACCTCCGCGACATCTACCTGGCGAGCCTCAACAACCGCATGAACGACGTGATGAAGGTGCTCACCGTAATTGCGACGATCTTCATGCCGCTGACGTTCATCACGGGCTACTACGGGATGAACTTCGACACCACCTCACCATGGAACATGCCGCTGTTGCATTTCCGCTATGGGTCGCTGGTGGCCGCCGGCATCATGCTCGCGACGACGGTGGGCATGGTGGTGCTGTTCTGGCGTCGCGGCTGGCTGCGCCGCTGGCACTAGCGATCGGTGGACAGCACAATCCCGCGTCAGTACACGCCGACCGTCGTCGTGGCGGCGAGGGCGCGGAACGGGCGGACGCCGCTGATGCCGTCCCAGGGGTACTTCGCGTAGGGCAGCTCCCGCTCCCCCTCATCCCGTTCGAGGAAGCCAGGGATGAAGGTCTCCTTCGTGAGCGTCGTGAGACGAACCCGGCCGGTGCCGCCGTACGGGACGACCTCGTCAGGATTGTCGAAGTCGACCACCTCGATCACGGCGCGTGGCTGCGGCGCATAGTAGGCGATCGTGTAGCCGTCGGCTGGCACCACCGGCCGGCTCGCCGCCAGGCCCATGAGCGTGTTGCCATACGTGGGCGTCATGAAGGCACCGTCGAGGAGTTCCTCGACCGCGAAGCGGGTCCACTGCGGCGTGAACTCGGTGCCGCCCGAAAAGATCCCGGTGATTCCCACCTTGCCGATCGTCGTGCCCTTTTTCTCGAGCGCGAGGGCGAGCGCCTCGAGCAGTTTCGGCGTCGTGAACATGCAGCGGATGTCGTGGCCCGCCTCGAGGACCGTGATCGCCTGGTCGATGCAGTGCTGTTTGTAGGCCTCCAGATGCTCCATCCAGCCCTTTTGGATGAGTTTGATGACCCAGCGGGGATCGAGATCAACGCAGAAGCAAATGCCGCCACGATACTGGGCGAGGTGCTCGATCGAGAGCCGCAGTCGTCGTGGCCCCGATGGCCCGAGCATCAGCCAGTTGGCCCCCTTCGGGAAATACTGTTCAGGCAGCGTGTCGCTGAACATCTCGTAGTCGGTGCGGAAGTCGCGGGAGTTGTACCGCGACTTCGGAATACCGGTCGTGCCACCGGTCTCGAAGACATAGGCCGGCTGGTCGGCCAGGCCCTTGGGCACCCAGCGGCGGACCGGGCCGCCACGGAGCCACTCGTCCTCGAACGGCGGAAACTTCTTCAGGTCGTCGAATCCCTTCACCTCGGTGAGCGGGTTGAACGTCAACGACGTCGCATAGTCGAGCCAAAATGGGCAGCCGGTCGACTCGTGGAAGTGCCAGGCGACGGTCTCGACCGTATGGGCATCGAGCCGTTCGCGGGCGGTTCGCACCGCCTCGTCCGTGGCGACCTCGAAGACGGGTGACGATGAAGTGGCAGGCGACGTGGCCATCCGTGCGGACTCCTGTGGTGCAAATGATGAAGATTCAGCCTTCGGCCGTCGTGCCCGGCTGCTGGGGTGGGGCGGCCAACTGGCCGAAGAGTTGGAGCACGCCGTTGAAATGGGCGAGCCGGGGGCCGTAGCGGTCGATGAACTCGCCCAGTGCGTATTCGCTGTCGACGTAATCTTCCGCGTTGTCAAACGCCTCGCGGGCCACATTCGCGAGAAACTCCGTATGCACCTTCGCGAGCGACTCGGCCGCGTGGCGGCAGGAGACGGCCAGTTCCGGATTGGCCTCCCGCCAGGCCTTCAGTTCGGCGTTCCGCTGCCGCTGCTGCTGCGAAACCTGGTTGAGCAGTTCGGTCAGCAACTCGCAGGTCTTGTGCTGCAGCACCACCATGTCGCGAAGGAGTCGCGTTGTCTCACCTGAGTCGCCTGTCAGCGCGGTCGGCTGGGATGCCGCAGCACCGGCGGCCGAAATGTCGATTTGAGTCGTATACAACCGCCCGTCGCTCATGAAGTACCTCGTTGATCGATCTGGAGTATCGTAGGCTGAGGGGGAGTCGGTTTCCATCAATCGCCCCGCTGCGGCCCATGCATTCGGCACAGGCGGCAAGGTTTTCGCAGTTTCAGCCACAGCCGTGACGATCGGGTCGTGGCTGGCAAGGCTCGGCGACACGGCCACGGGCTGCTCAAGTGGCAGCCGGGAACGCCCGATGGATGGGCTGAGACAGCCGCAGGGATGCGGCTCGACGAATGGGTGGCAGTGGGCGACCGGCGACCATGCCGGTGGGGCGTTCTTCATGGAGCAGCAGACACAGGCGGCGACGGCCTTCGGGTTTTTGACGGCCGTTGATTCACCCGCGCACGGTGTGTTCGGTGGGTATCTGCTGGTGGATGCCATGGGGCGGCCGCTGGAGTTTCACTGCACGGCCCCGGTGAAGGTGTCGCGGGCCCAACAGATTCTCTACGGTGCGTCCCTGCCGGGGCATCTGCATGGCCAGCAGATCGGGGCGGCCTTGCTCGCCGAGGGGTCGGTGATTCCTGCCATGGTGCTCACCGACCACGACGCCATGCTCGCCGTGCGGCCACATACGTCGCTGCCCGTAGCTCTCGTCCGGCGGCGCGATGAGGCTGTCGAGCCTCCACCCGGAGCGTTTGCGATGGGGGAGGTGTGCGTGAGCCCTCACGTCAGCGACGCGGCCGCTGCGGAAGCGTTGCGGCAGCGGTTGGAAAACCTCGGTTCGTCCGTCGACCTGACGGAGCCGTTCGAGCGGATCCGAGCAGCGATCGAGGAAGCACAGCGGCACTAAGGCCGGGCGGAGAGAAGCGGTCATGCGGGAACCCTGCGGTAGAACCGCCGTTCGATCGATCGCCGCAGCCGACCTCATGCTTGCGACCGGCGGGATCACCAGCCAGATCGTGCCCGCGATCGCTCCGGTCCAGGCCGTGAGGTTTCCTCTCGATCAGGTGCGGCCTGCGGTGCTGCGGGTACCACTGCTCGACACGCGGCCCCGCGTCAGCAGCCACCGCTTCCCGAGGCCCGCCGATCCTGTGCCGATGCCCGCCTCGCCGCGAGTCGGCGTGCCACCGACAGCGGTGGCTGATTGCCAGACCGACCCGGTCGATGACCAGCCGGGACATCATGACGTCGCGAGGCAGCGGCGGCGAACGCGGATCGCGCCGCCGGGCGACGTCGTCAAGCTTTCGGAGCGGCTGTTTTTCGTGCTGCAGCCCGACCTCGAGACGACCCTCCAGGCGAGCCATCTCGAATTTCCTCGGGAGCCATTTCCGTTTCAACTCGACGGCATGGCCTTTCTCATGCCCCGCCACGGCGCGATCCTGGCTGACGAGATGGGGCTGGGGAAGTCGATGCAGGCGATCTCGTCGCTGCGGCTCTTGGTGCGCAGCGGGCAGGCGCGGCGGGTGCTCGTCGTCTGCCCGAAAGGTCTCGTCTCCAATTGGGCCCGTGAACTCGCCGACTGGGCGCCGGAGTTGCTCGTGGCGGTGATCGAGGGGGATCCTGCCCGGCGGCGGTGGCAATGGACGCTGCCCGACGTGCCGGTGAAGGTGGCCAACTACGAAGCCGTCGTTCGCGACCGCGAGATGATCGAGGAGCTGGGCCTCTCGTTCGACCTCGTTGTTCTCGACGAGGCCCAGCGGATCAAGAACCGTTCGAGCAACACCCATCGGGCCGTTGCCGATCTGCGACGCGGCCGCAGCTGGGCCCTCACCGGCACGCCCGTGGAGAATTCCGCCGAGGACCTCGTCGCCCTCTTCGACTTCATCGCGCCGGGGCACGTCAACGACCGCATGGCGCCGAAAGTGCTGGGCGCTGCCGCGGCCGACTACGTGCTGCGGCGAACGAAGGACAAGGTGCTCACCGAGATGCCGCCGCGGATGAACCGCGACGAGCGGATCGAGCTCACCCCCGAGCAGCGGGAGACCTATCGCCGGGCCGAGGAGGAGGGGGTGCTGCGGCTGTCGGCGCTCGGGCAGGAGGCGACGATCCAAAACGTGTTTGAACTTGTGCTGCGGCTCAAGCAGATCTGCAACTTCGATCCGCCGACGGGTGAGAGCGCGAAGCTCGACTGCCTCGTCGCGGAGCTCGAGGAGGTGCAGGCCAGCGGGAAGAAGGCGCTCGTCTTCAGCCAGTGGGTGGAAACGCTCGGGCGGCTCGAAGGAAAACTGGCTCGGTTCGGAGCCTTGCCGTACCACGGCGGCATGTCGACGACCGCCCGCGACGAGGCCATTCACCGCTTCAAACACGAGCGGCAGCACTCGGTGCTGCTCCTTTCCTACGGCGCCGGGGCGGTCGGGCTGAACCTGCAGTTTTCGCAATACGTCTTTCTGTTCGATCGCTGGTGGAACCCGGCGATCGAGGATCAGGCGATCAATCGCGCCCACCGCATCGGTGCTGCGGGGGCGGTCACGGTCACGCGATTTCTTTCGGCCGACACGATCGAGGAGCGGATCGACGAGGTGCTCCGCCGCAAGCGGGATCTCTCCGAACTGATTCTCTCGCAAGCCGAGGCTCCGGCCGCGAGCGGCCTCACCGCCGCCGACCTGTTCGCGCTCTTCCGGCTCCCGGCCCCGGGCCGCGCGGCGGCCTGAGGCAATCGACATGTCTCATCGTGATGCCCACCGGGCGGAAGCTGCTGCAAGCCGGCTCACGTCGGCGACGCCGTCGTCGCGGGCGATCCAGACCCGGGTGCCAGCGGTCGGCGCGATCCGGTGGCCGCCGGTGAACGAGCCGAAGGCGGGAAGCACGAGCGTGGCAGGCTCCGCCACGAAGCACCGGTCAGCGATCCGGTCGCCGCTCGGCGACCGGATCGACACCGTAGGGTGGAGGTGGCCGCCGATCGTGAAGACGTCGCGGCCGGCAGTGGCGATGGCGGTGGCCGGCTCGTGGACGAAGTGCAACGGCGGCTCATCAAGGACGGGGACGACCGCGTCGATGCCCAGCGACGCCGGCAGGGTGCCGAGCGGCCGGTCGTGGTTGCCGAGCACGAGCACGACCTCGGTGCCTGCCAAGCCTGCCCGCATCGTCGCAAACTCGGCCTGCACCTGCTCGGTGCAGCCGCTCCGCGCGTGAAAGAGATCTCCCAGCACGAGCAGCCGGCGCACGGCATGCCGCGTGACGATGTCCGTGAGCCGGGCCAGGTCACGCTGGGCCGAGCCTTCGGGCACGGGGATGCCGGCCTTGCGAAACGTCGCCGCCTTGCCGAGGTGCAGATCGGCGACCAGGAGCGTGGCCGATGCCGGCAAGAGCGCTGCCCGGCCCGGCAGCAGCACGATCTCGGCGTCAGAGGCCGTCCCGATCTTCATGGAGAATCAGTATGACGAATGCTGCTTGAATCGGTGCCGACAAGGGCGGCACGCTCCAGTTCCGTGGCCATGGCCGTGATCCGTTCGAGCCAGCCCTGCGTGGTGAGTCGCGACTGCACGAACGCGGCCCAGATCGGGAAGGCCAGCGGCGAGATGCGGGGCGTCTCCACGATGCGAATCTCCTTGGTGGCGATCGCATCGAGGGCCTCGTGGAGCCGCTGAAACTCGAACTGCTGCTCGAGCACCTCGTGGCGGGCCTGGGCCAGCAGCATGTTGTCGCCGTCATGTTCCAGGAGCACGTCGTAGAGAAGGCCGGCCGAGGCCTGTGTCTGCCGGCCGGTCCGCCCGGCTCCCGAGATGAGCCCGGCGACGCGGGCGATCTCCCGAAAATGCCGGCGGGCCATCTCGGTGCCATTCAAGCAGGCGAGCAGATCCTCGAGCAGATGTGCCGGCGAGAAGAGCTGCCGCCACGTTCGCTCGTCATGGATGAGCGGTTCGCGGCCGGAGAGTTCGAAGCCCCAGTCGGTGGCGGCGAACGTGAGCGTGGTCGGTCGGTGGCTGGCGATCCGCCAGGCGACGAGCGCGGCGAGCCCCTCGTGCACGAGCCGTCCCGCAAAGGGATAGATGAACGTGTGGTGCCCGTCGCGGCCGTGCCACTGTTCAACGAGCAGCGTGTCGTGGTCGGGTAAGCGACTCCAGGTCGCCTGCGTCTGCAAGAGCGGCAACACAGCCCGGGCCTCTACCGGGATGGCAGCCTCATCGCCGTCGCCGGCTGTGCGCACCAGATCGAGCACGGCGGCGGAGAGCAACGTGGAGAGCGGCATGCGGCCGCCGTTCCACCGTGGCACCTGGAGCGCGGCTGATCCACGGGCCCGCTTCACCCAGGCCGTGAGGCCGTCGAAGCGAAAGAGCAGCAGCGGCTTGCCGGCAAACAGGAAACGGTCGCCCTCGTTGAGCCGGGCAATGAACGATTCCTCGACCGTTCCCAGCCGACCGCCCCGCAACCACTTCACCTCGACCGTGGCGTCGGCCGTGATCGTGCCGATGCTCATGCGGTGCTTCCGCGAGATCGCTTTGCTGGCCACATACCAGCGTCCGAACCGCTCGATGATCCGGGCGTAGTCGGGATAGGCGGCCAGCGCCGGTCCGCCGTGGGCCGCGAAGGCGATGGCCCACCGCCAGGCGGTGTCGTCGAGGGTGGCGTAGGCGTGGGTCGAGCGAACTTCGGCAAGGAGATCGGCCTCGCGAAACCCGCCGCTGCAGGCGACCGTGACGATGTGCTGGGCAAGGCAGTCGAGCGGGGCGACCAGCGGCCGCCGGGGCTCCACATGGCCGGCCTCGGCGGCCGTACGGGCGGCGGCACACTCGACCAGTTCGAGCGCATGCGTGGGCACACAGACAAGCCGACCTGTCGCACCGGGGGCGTGACCGCTGCGGCCGGCCCGCTGGAGCAGGCGAGCGATCCCTTTGGGGCTGCCCACCTGCAGCACCTGCTCGACCGGCCCGAAGTCCACGCCGAGATCGAGGCTCGAGGTTGCGACCACACACTTGAGCCTGCCCTGCTTGAGCCCCTGCTCGGCCTGCGTGCGGAGGTCTCGATCGACGGAACCGTGGTGGAGCGCGAGGCGTTTCTTCCAGTCGGGGCGGGCCGACTGGATCGCCTCGAACCACCGCTCGGCCTGGGATCGTGTGTTGGTAAAGACGAGCGTCGTGGCCGCGGCGTCGATCGCCGCGACGACCTGCGGCAGGAGCCGCAGCCCCATGTGGCCAGCCCAGGGAAATCGCTCCATCGGCGCGGGGATGAGCGTGTCGATCTCGAGGCGGCGCGGCACACGAGCCTGCACGACCCTGGCTGCGGCAGCCCGGGTCGGACCCACGAGCGCGGAAACAGCCTCGTCGAGGTTGGCGAGGGTGGCTGACAGTCCCCAGGTGACGAGATCGGGCCGCAGCGTCCGCAGGCGGGACAGCGCGAGTTCCGTCTGCACGCCCCGTTTCGTCGAGAGGAGTTCGTGCCACTCATCGACGATGACCGTATCGAGGCCGGCAAAGATCTCATGGGCATCTTCGAGCGAGAGGAGGATCGAGAGCGACTCTGGAGTCGTGACGAGGGCCTCTGGCCAGTTCTCCCGCAGCCGTCGGCGGTCGGCGGCCGACGTGTCACCGGTGCGGAGGCCGACCCGCCACCGCTGGCCGAGCCAGTCGCGAAGATCATCGAGCGGCTGCTCGAGCGCGGTGACCGTATCGGCGGCGAGCGCGCGGAGCGGTGTGATCCAGACGACGCGCAGTCCGCAGCTGCCACGTGCGCGCGAGCGGGCGAGCGCTCCCAGCCAGGCGGCGAGCGTCTTGCCTGTGCCGGTGGGAGCATGCACCAGGCCGCTCTCTCCGGCAGCGCAGCCGCGCCACACGTCTTCCTGAAAGGGAAATGGCTCCCAGCCTCGACCCGTGCACCACGCCCGCAGTTCCGCCATCGGGTCGTCGTCGCCGCGATCGGTCGTTTTCCGGTGAGCCACGATGCGAGTGCCGGTCATGCCGTCATCCCCGCAGAGGCAGTCATCTCGATCATCCGCTCGATGTCGGCCAGTTGCCCCGCATCCTGCGGCTCCTTGTCCCGTCGCCACCGGGCGATCCGGGGGAACCGCACCGCCACGCCCGACTTGTGCCGCGTCGACCGCGACACACCCTCGAACGACAGCTGGAAGACGAGCGTGGGCTGCACGACCCGGACGGGGCCGTGCTTCTCGAGCGTGGTGGCCCGCACGATCCGATCGACCTCGACGATCTCTGCGTCGGAAAGCCCCGAGTAGGCCTTGGCGATCGGCACGAGCCTTTCGCCCTGCCAGACGCCCAGCGTGTAGTCGGTGTGAAGCCCGGCCCGACGACCGTGGCCGGCCTGGGCGTAGAGGAGCACCGCGTCGATCTCCAGCGGCTCGATCTTCCATTTCCACCAGTCGCCGCGGGTGCGGCCGACGGCATAGGGACTCCCCCGCCGTTTCAGCATCAGCCCTTCCACGCCCCGCTGCCGGGACGTGCCGCGGGCGGCGGCGAGTGCGTCCCACGAGTCGCCGGTCACGCAGGGAGAGAGGAAGAGCCGTCGCGGCTTGTCTTCCGGTGTTGATTCTGGAAAAGAGGTCGCGGTATCGAGCAGCTGCGTGAATGAGTGGGGCACGAGCTTTTCGAGGAGCGCCCGTCGGTGCGTGAGCGGTTCGTTTCGCAGATCCTGCCCCTCAGCCTCGAGGAGATCGTAGGCAACGAATACGCAGGGGATCTCGGCGAGCACCTGCTTGGTCACGCGACGGCGGCTGGCCCGCCTCGAGAGCGACGCGAAGGGAAGGAGATGGCGATCCCGGACGGCCAGCAGCTCGCCGTCGAGCACGGTGCCGGCCGGGACCGTGACCGCGGCAGCGACGATCTCGGGAAAGGCCTCGTTCACGAGTTCCTCGCCGCGGCTCCAGATGGCGGCATCATCTCCCCGGCGTACGACCTGCGCCCGCATGCCGTCCCACTTCCATTCGGCCTGCCAGTCCGTGACGGGGCCGAGCGCCGCCACATCGCCTTCCAGCGGGGAGGCGAGAAAGAATGGATACGGGCGGCGGCTATCGGCCTCGGTCTCGTCGGGGGAGAGCAGGGCGGCGAACTGTTCCGCCGTTTCGATTGGTCGGCCCATCAGCCGGTGGGCCATGACGGCCGGGTCGAGCCCTGCCACCTCGGCGAGCGCCCGGGCGACGAGCGTCTTGGAGACTCCCACGCGACAGCCGCCGGTCAACAGTTTGTGCCAGACGATCCGCTCGCGGGCCGCCAGCCGCTGCCAGACACGCTCCACGATGGCCCGCCTGGCCGTGTCGTCGCCAGCCTGCTGGAGCGCGTGCACGGTCGACTGCATGCACGCGGCGAGGCCAAGATCGACACGCTCTGCCTCCGCACTCGGCGGCGGCAGTACGAGTGCGATCGTCTCAGCGAGGTCGCCCACATGGGCATAACACTCCTCGACGAGCCAGGCCGGCAGCCCGGCCGACTCGGCGGCCCACTGCCGCAACAGTGTGAGCGACACCGCCCGCCCCTGCCGCCCACCGGAGAGCACGCCGAGGGCGACCGCCGCGTCTTCGTGCGGCGCGGCCGCGAAGTAGTCGCGCAGTGCCGCCACCTTCTCGTTCGTGCTCGTCGTGCCATCGAGCCGCCAGTAGAGGTCGGTGAACTGTTTCACGCCGCGCCTCCAGCGGCCTCGTCGTCGTCGGTGGATCCGTCGTCATTGGCATCGCCAACCGTCTCACCGGTGAACTTCGTGGCGAGGGTGTCGGCGTCGAGACCCCGCTCCCGTAACAAGCGGGAAAGTGGCTCGGAGAAGCCGTGGGTGGCGAGTACGCGTCGGGCGCCGGTCGCGGCGATCGCCTGCATGAGCCCTGGGAAGTCGGCATGATCGGAGACGACGAACCCGCGATCGAACCCGCGGCGCCGGCGGACGCCCCGCAGCATCATCCACCCCGACGCCATCGCCACACTCGTCTCGCCGAAGACCCGCAGCCACCGGCTGCCTGCAGCGCTCGGCGGAGCGAGCACCATGGCCCGGCCGTCGCCGACACGGCGGGCGCGGGGGGGCACGCGGTCGATCGGCGGCAGCCGCACACCGCTTGCCCGATACTGCTCGACCATTTTCATGACGGCGCCGTGGGCCACGATCGGGCCGATCGACGGGTCGAGCAGGGCGGCCAGCCGCTGCGCCTTGCCGAGCGCATACGCGAAGATCACGCTCGACCGCCCGGCGTCGCGATTGCTCCGCCACCAGGCGTTGATCTCGGCGGCCACGCTCGTTGGATCAGGCCAGCGATAGACCGGCAGTCCGAACGTCGACTCGGTTACGAACACGTCGCATGGCACCGGCTCAAACGCGTCGCAGGTGGGATCGGCTTCCAGCTTGTAGTCGCCGGTGACGACCCAGGTCTGGCCACCATGGTGCACACGGACCTGTGCCGAGCCGAGCACGTGGCCGGCGGGATGAAGCGAGATCTCCACGCCGTTGATCGACAGCGACTCGCCATACCGCAGCGTGTCGATCGGCGCGCCGCCGCCGAGTCGGGTGCGGAGCACGAGTTTGCCCGGAGCGGCGCAGAGATACCGGTCGCTGCCCGCCCGGGCGTGGTCAGCGTGGGCATGGGTGATGATGGCGCGGCCCACCCGCCGCCAGGGGTCGATGTAAAAATCGCCCCTCGGGCAGTAGAGACCCGCAGTTGTGAGTTCGAGCAGATCGGACACGGAATGGCTCTTCTGGATCCGGAGCCATGCCCGCCCGCGTTTCGGCTAGAGCGCATCCGGCCGATGTGAATCGCCGGCTCGGGGGCGGCAAAAGTCTCGTCGCGGGGCGAGGATACGCCCGACGCTCCTCGAGCGTTCGCCGACCCCCTCACCTACCGTGTTCGGCTCGGCAGATCGTAGCTACAGCTATCCTGAATCCGCTCTAACGATAGGCCTGCGAGCCGACGGCGGGGAAGCGGTAGCCGCCGAATCCGAAGGGAGCGTAGGTCGGCCAGTCGCCGGGGACGACCCCCGGCGGGGTGCCGTACATTTTCCAGGTGGGGGTGCGGGGATTCGTCGGGGGTACGAAATAGCGGGGCCGACGGCGGATTCCTGTAACGTAGGGGGAGCGGCCTGGCTCGTACGGGGCCTGGTTTTGTGGCTCGCCGTGGGAGAGCGGCTTCGGGTCGCCGACGCGGCTCTGCGGCTGGCCCGCCTCGGCCGCCGTCGCGGCGACGATGGCAATGCAGACCATCGTCCAACTGACGTGTTTCCAGCCTGCGATCCGCAAATGGGCCATCGTGCTCATGCTCCTTGCTCGTGTCATCGACGGAAGGCCGGGCAGTTCTGGCGACAATGTCCTCCGGCGCGGGCTGTAGCGATCATTCCGTCTGGGCCGCGGGCCGCTCAAGGCCGGCCCAGGTGATCGTCACCGGCATGCCGAAGACCTTTTCAAAGAGCTCCGTGCGGCGCTCGGCTCCCCAGATGTCGACCTGCGGCTCGGCGTCGGCGATGACGTCGAGCACGACGCGGTGGGGCTCGATCTGCACCTTCACGTCCTTCACCTGCTGCGACCGGCTCCGGTCGAGCCCGCCCGCGAGCCGGAGGATGCCCGCCATCCGCTGCACGCGCTGCTGCTCCTCCGAGGACAGCCGGGAGAAGTTTTCATGCTTCCGCTTCGGCAGGGCCCCGCGGTGGTACCGGGCCACGTTGGCGATGATCTCGAGATCGTGGCCGCGGATGCCTGGAATCCGGCTGTTGCGGATCAGGTGGTAGCTGTGCTTGTGGTGCTGGTCGTAATTGATCACGTAGCCGACGTCCTGCAGTCGGGCCGCCCACTCGAGCAACTGGCGATCGTCGGGGGAGAGCCCGAATGGCTCGGCCAGTTGGGCGAACATCCGGCCCGCCAACGTGGCCACCGTGCGGCCATGCTCGAGCTCACCGGAGCAGGCGGCGGCCAGCTTCTCGATCGCGGCCTCGCGGAGCGACGGATCGTCCTCCGGGCCGCCCATCGCGTCGTCGATCATCTCGCGGACGAGGCCGTCGCGCACGCCCCGGGTGTGGATGACGAGCGTGTTGACACGAAACCGTTTCATCAACGCGTCGACGATCGAGAGGCCGGCGATGATGATGTCGGCGCGGTCGGGCGTCATGCCCGCCATGCCGCGGCGGGCGCGGAGCGGGATCTTCCGCAACCGGTCGAGAAGGTGGCGAACCTCCGCGTGCGATGCCTTGTAGCCGGCGACGGGAATATCGAACTCTCGCTTCGAGGCCATCAGCAGTTCGGCGAGCGTGGTGAACGTGCCACCGCAGCCGACAAGAAAATGGGGCGCGAAGAGCGGCTTCGTCGTCTGCCGCTTCAGGCAGTCGGCGATCTCCTGCTCCATGCGGGCGACGTCTTTTTGAAAGTCATCGCCCGGGGCACCCTCGCCGAGGCCAAACTGCTCGGTGAGCCGCACGGCGCCCAACGGCGTGGAGAAGATCGCCTCGATGAGGTTGCCCGTGCCGAAGACGATCTCGGTGCTGCCGCCACCGATGTCGGCGACGACCACGTTGCGGCCGGTGAGGTCGAAGGCCCGTTGCACGCTCATGAAGGCGAGTTGGGCTTCCCGTTCGCCGGAGATCACCTCCACGTCCAGCCCCACCTGCTCGCGGACACGGCGGCAGAAGTCGGGGCCGTTGCGGGCCTCGCGGACCGCGCATGTGGCGATCGTCCGCAGGCTGGTCACCTGGAAGCCCGCGGCGATCGTCTTGAAGGTTCCGAGGGCCTGGATCGTCCGCTCCATCGCCTCGGCATCGAGCCCGCCTTCCGTCGACATGCTCTTGCCAAGGCGAGTCGGCTCCCGCTCCTCGTCGAGAATCCGGTAGGTGCCGCCCCGTAGGGCTTCGGCTACCATCAGCCGCACGCTGTTGGAGCCGATGTCGATCGCCCCCAGTCGGCAGGCCATGTCGGCTGACAGGAAAATCTGTTTGTCCTCGACCGCCGGCTTCCTGAGCGTCGGATGAGGACTCATTTCGTGTGCCTGGGCGGCGGTCGTCGCGTCGTTCATACGGATCCCTCGAAACGGACCTCCTGATGATACCTTGGGCGGGCCGCCGAGACGTGTAGACTCGCGAAGCTCGCCATGCCTGTGAACCCCACCCTGATGCCGGCCAGCCTCCAGCCCTGGATCGTCTACGCCACCGATCGCTGGATCGACCCGCCGGCCGCGTGTGGCGTGACGGTCGGAAATTTCGACGGCGTGCACCTCGGGCATGCCGAGATCATCCGTCGGCTGGTGGCGGCGGCCCGCAGCCGGGGCATACCGGCCGTCGTGCTCACGTTCGACCCGCACCCCGCCGCGATCGTGCGGCCCACGGCCGTTCCTCCGCCCCTCACGACGATCCCGCGCCGCGCCCAACTGCTGTTGGCGCTCGGAGTGGATGCCGTGCTGGTGCAGCCGGCCGACACGGCGCTCATGGCCCTTTCTGCCGAACAGTTTTTCAGCAGTGTGATGCGGACGCGACTGGGGGCAGCGGCGATCGTCGAGGGGGCCGACTTTCGCTTCGGGGCCGGCCGGCAGGGCGATATCGCGCTCCTCGAATTCCTCTGCCGCGGCGCAGGCGTGTCGCTCGACGTGGTGCCGCCTGTGATCGTGGAGCATGCGGCGGTGTCGAGTTCGCGGCTCCGCGAACTGGTGGCTGCCGGCCGGGTCGATGAGGCGGCGGCGCTGGCCACGGCTCCCTACCGGCTCACCGGGATCGTGATCGAGGGCGCGAAGCGGGGCGGGCCACTTGGCTTCCCCACGGCCAACCTCGGTTCGATCGCGACGGTCCTGCCCGGTCAGGGTGTCTATGCCGGATGGGCGTCGGTTGGCGGCACGGCTGCACGGCATCCCGCCGCGATCCACATTGGGCCCAACGTGTCGTTTGGTGCCGAGACCGTTTCGGTCGAGGCGCACCTGATCGGCTATCATGGAGACCTCTATGGCGCAACTCTCCACGTTGACTTCCTCACGCGGCTGCGCGACACTCGCCGCTTTCCGTCGATCGACGAACTCACCAGGCAGCTCGCTGTCGACGTGGCCCGGGCAGCCGAGATCGCCCGGGAACAGTGACCGCTGTGAAAGCAGTACCGTCTGCGAAAGGACATCGTGATGCGGCTGGACTGGGCCTCCCTCTTGGAAATTCTGCGCGGCAGCGACCGCGTCTGCCTCACGAGCCACATCCGACCCGACTGCGACGCACTCGGCAGCGAGCTGGGGATGGCCGGCATCCTGATGGCCCTCGGCAAGGATGTGCGAGTGGTCAATGCCCAGGCCACGCCGGCCTCGCTCCGCTGGATCGATCCTGCCGGGAAGCTCGAGTCGCTCGCCGAGAAGGTGAAGCCCGTCGATCTGGCCGACCGGGATCTCTTCATCGTCGTCGACACCAGCGCCTGGGCGCAGCTCGGTGACATGGGGGCCGTGCTCAAGGCCCACCGTGAGCGGGTCGTGGTGGTCGATCACCATGTGAGCGAGGATGACATCTGCGACCGCTGGTTCAAGGACACCGCCGCCGAGGCGACTGCCCGCATCATCTACGAGATCGCCCAACGGCTGCGTGTGCCGCTCACGCCCGAGATCGCCACGCCGATTTATGCGGGGCTCGTCACCGACACCGGCGGCTTCCGGTTTCCGTCCGTCTCCGGCGAGACGTTTCGCATCGCCGCCCGGCTCGTCGACGCTGGGGCCAGCCCTCCGTTCATCTACCGTGAACTGATGGAGCAGGATTCGCTTCCCCGGCTCCACCTCGTGGGCCGGACGCTTTCCGGGGCGACCACGTCGCACGACGGCGCCGTGATCACGTCGACCGTCCGACAGGCCGACATCAAGGCGGTGAACGCGCTGCCGAGCGACACCGAAGACCTCATCAATCTCACCCTCGCCGTGAAGGGGACGCAGTTGGCGGCGATCCTCATCGAGCAGCCCGATCGACGAACGAAGGTCAGCTTCCGCAGCCGCAGCCACGTCGACTGTAGCGCGCTGGCCGGCCGGTTCGGCGGCGGTGGTCACAAGGCGGCGGCCGGGGCCATCATCGATGGCCCATTCGATGACGTCTGTCAGCGGGTGGCGGCGGCCGTGGACGAGGCTTGGCGAAACCAATAAATTGTGGGTTCACCATTGGAGTCGCAGCGATGGCGGACGAAAGACGCGGATTTCTCACCAAACTGTTGGCGCTGGTCTGCGGCGGCGTCGCTGTGGTGCCCCCGGTGGCCGCCGGCCTGTGGGCCTTTCTCGACCCGCTCTCGCGCCGGAGCGGCACCGCAAAATTTTTGCCCGTTACTGAACTGGCGGCGGTGCCGGATGACGGCATCCCCCGCCAGTTTGCCGTGATCTCCGACCGCGTCGATGCCTGGACCGGCTTTGCCGCCGAGCCGATCGGGGCCGTCTATCTGCGGCGGGAAAAGGGCTCTGACACGGTCGAGGCGCTCTCGGCCACCTGCCCCCACGCCGGCTGCTTCGTGGAGATGGTCGACGCCAACCGCTGCTTCCGCTGCCCGTGTCACAACAGTTCGTTCACGCTCGACGGCGGCATCGTGCATCCGAGCCCCAGCCCCCGGCCGATGGATGGCTTGGAGTGTCGTGTCGGCAAGACCGGCCAGGTCGAGGTGAAGTTTGAGAAGTTCCGGGCCGGCATCGCCGACAAGGTGGCAAACGCATGAGCACGCATGCCAATCGGGGCCAGAAACCAGCTTCGCAGGCAGGCCTTCGCCGCGGTCTGCTTGGGCAACTGGCTGACTTCCTCGACGACCGCACCGGATTTCGGTCAGTCGTCCACGAGGCGCTCTACGAGCGGGTGCCAGGCGGGGCCCGCTGGCGGTACGTCTGGGGCAGCACGCTCGTCTTCGCCTTCATGACGCAGCTCATCACCGGGCTTTTTCTCTGGGCCAGCTATTCGGCCAGTGCCCAGACGGCGTGGGAAAGCGTCTACTACATCCAGCACGAGATGACCGGCGGCTGGCTGCTCCGCGGCATCCATCACTTCATGGCCCAGGCGATGGTCGTGCTACTTGCCCTCCATCTCCTGCAGGTGGTGATCGACGGTGCCTACCGGGCGCCCCGCGAGGTGAACTTCTGGCTCGGGCTCATCCTGATGATGCTCGTGCTCGGGATGGCGCTGACCGGCTACCTGCTGCCCTGGGATCAGAAGGGATATTGGGCCACGATCGTGGCCACGAACCTCGCCGGCATTGTGCCGGTGGTGGGGCCCTCCATCCAACAGCTCATCATCGGCGGCAACGAATATGGCCATCACACGCTGACCAGGTTCTTCGCCATCCACGCCGGCTTCCTGCCGGCGGCGCTGATCGTGATGCTCGTCGTGCATCTGACGCTGTTCCGCAAGCATGGCCTCCATGCCAAGCAACCGATCACCAAGCCCGATGCCATGTTTTGGCCAGATCAGGTGCTCAAGGACGCGGTGGCGATGCTGGCCGTGATGGCCGTGGTGCTCGGCGTGATTCTCATGCCGGCGCTGAAGGCGATGCTCTCCGGCGAGCCGGTCGACCCGGGCCATCTGGGCGCCGAACTTGGCGCACCGGCCGATCCGTCGCTTCCCTATGCCGCCGCTCGGCCGGAGTGGTACTTCCTGTTTCTCTTTCAGTTCCTCAAGGTCTTCGAGGGCTGGGGGGCCACGGGTGAATTTCTCGGGGCGATCGTGGTGCCCGGACTGATCATGGGTGTAATGTTCCTGATGCCGATCATCGGCCGTTGGAACCTCGGCCACCGTTTCAATGTGGTCTTCACGCTCGCGATCCTCGCCGGCGCCGGCCTGCTCACGGCGTTGGCCCTCAACGAAGACTATTACGCTCTCTGGGTCGACAAGGCGTCGCTGACCGAGGCTGAGGCGCTCTACGACGAAACCGGCGGCGACGAGGAGAAACTGGCCGCAGCGTTGGGCAACGACCCGGCCAAGATCGTCGCCATGAAGAAACAGTGGCACACACTCGAAAAAGTGCGACATTCGCAGGCCTTCCTCGCTGCCGCCCGCCAGGCCAAGCTCGACGCAGCCCGCGCGATCGAACTGGCCGGTCGGCCCGAACGCATCCCGCCGGCCGGCATGCTCGAACTGGTTCGCAGCGATCCGAAGATGCAGGGGCCGCTGCTCTTCGCCCAGCACTGCGCGAGCTGCCATGCCCACGTCGATCCGCTG
>JBIKNV010000015.1:0-16990 GCA_044358475.1 Pirellulales bacterium
AGGTATTCAAGCTTCGATCCGTCGGGGCGGAACCGGAAAAAACCCATCGGGAAGCTCAGCGACTCACCCCCGACCGTGCCGCGGAAGCCGGAGTAGCCCACGATGCCGTACACCCAGCCGTCGAGCCCCCAGGTGAGATTGCTGGGACCGGCATGGGTGTCGCCAGTGCCCCAGCCCGTGAAGAGCAGTTTCCGGACGTCCGCCCGGCCGTCACCGTCGGTATCCTTGAGATAGAGCGTGTTCGGCGCCATCACCACGATCAGGCCGCCGTCGTGGGCGAGCATGCTCGTCGGGATCGAGAGTTTTTCCGCGAACACGTCGCGCGTGTCGGCCTTCCCGTCGCCATCAGTATCGGTGAGCTTCACGATCCGGTCACGGCCCTCCACCGGGGCGGCAGGATCCTCCTGCGACGGCTCGACGAGGTCGTTGGGGTAGTCGACGCTTTCGGCAACGTAGATGGCGCCGTCACCGTCAAAGCACATCGCGAGCGGCTTGCCCGTGAGCAGCGGCTCGGAGGCGACAAGTTCGACACGAAAGCCCTCCGGCGTGATCACGTGCTTCCGCGACTCCTCGGGGGCCAGCGGCTTCTGCATCGTCGCGATGTGATCGTCGCCCTTGCGGGTGCCGCCGGGCGCATAGAAAGGCACCTTCGCTGGCTGATACTCAAACGGTGCGAGGCCCGCCGGTGGCGTGGTCATCGTGGGCCGGTCGACATACGCGCCGGCGGCAGCTGGATCGCGGCCGGCGGCGAACCGGATGCCCCGCTCGACGAGATTGTGGAAGCCGGGATGCCCCCACGTCCGCTGGTCGTGGCCCCAGGCCGTGTAGAAGACGCGGCCCTTGCCCTCCTGGCGGATCCACGTCCAGGGCTCGCGGCGGTCCCCCTCGATGCGCTCTTCCAGCACCGTGCGGCCGCGGTCGTTGTGCTTGGTGTGGACGTAGGTCTCGTCCCAGCTTTGGAAGCCGCCGAAGCCTTTCATGAGCGGATGCTCCGGCGCTACGTTCGCCGTGCGGAATTCACCGGTCCCGTGCTTTTGAAACTGCGCACCCACGAGGTCGATCCAGGCAGGCGAGTTGCGAAAACAAAAACTCGCGCAATGGAGCGGCACGAGCCCCTTGCCGTTGCGGACGAAGTCGAGGATCGCAGCCTCGGCGGCGGACGGAAGGTTGTCGATGTTGGCGTAGACAGCCAGCACGTCGTAGGCGGCGAGCACGGCCGGGTCGAGGTCGGAGAGGTTCTCGGTGTAGACAAGCTCGATCCCCCGCGACGCGAGCACCGGCTGCAGTTGAGCAAACCGTTCGGCGGGATGATGGTGGCCCGTATCGCCGAGGAAGAGCACTTTGAACGGGGCTTCAGCGGCTGCCGAGGCCACCGTGGCGAGCATGAGCACGAGGGCCACAACCGATCGCATCATGATGAAAAACTCCATTCGGGCAACGTCATGATAGCGCCCCCCTTCATCGCCGACTCGTGAGCCAGGATGCCGGTGCAGGTCCAGTTGGCGCTCTGCTTCGCATTGGGATACGGGTCGCGGCCCTCGACGAGCGCTGTCACGAACTCGTGCACGAGATGTGGATGGCTGCCGCCGTGGCCGCCCCCCTGCGTAAACGACAGATGCCGGTGATCGTCGGCATCGTAAACACCGCCGGTCGTGAATCGCTGGATCGGCTCAGGGAGCAGGTGCGCGAAGTCGGGCACCGGTTCTCGCTTGGGGATCTCGGGCTCCGGCATCTTCGCCGTGTGGAGCACCGGCTCCTCCCCCTCCACGAGCTGCCACTCGAAGCTCTTCTTCGAGCCGTACACGTCGAAGCTCTCGCGATATTGCCGGGCCGTGTCGAAGAGCGAGCGGATGACGCGGGCCACGACATCGCTGTTGCGCAGCTTTACATGCGCGCTTTCGATCGCGAACGGTGAGCCGTAGTGGTTGATGAGTTCGTCGCGGATCCGCCCCGAGCCGAAGCAGCTTACCTCCTCGGCGTCTTTGCGCTCGAGGGCCAGGCACGGGCCCACGCAGTGCGTGGCGTAGTGCATCGGTGGCAATCCCGGCCAGTAGTTTGGCCAGCCGTCCATGTCCTGCTGGTGGCTCGCCTGTACGAACTGAATTTTGCCGAGTTCGCCCTTGTCGGCCATCTGTTTGATGAAGAGAAACTCACGGGCGTAGACGACCGTCTCGGCCATCATGTAGTGAAGGCCGGTCTTGGCCGTGAGATCGACGATTCGCTTGCAGTCGTCCACGCTCGTCGCCATCGGCACGGTGCACATCACGTGTTTGCCGGCCTCGAGGGCGGCGATCGACATCGCCGCATGGTCCGGAATCGGCGAATTGATGTGGACGGCGTCGATCTCGGTGTCCTTCAGCAGATCGGCGTAGCGCTGGTAGCGTCGCTCGACGCCATAGGCGGCACCGATCTGATCGAGCTTCTCCCGCGACCGCTGGCAGATGGCGACGAGTTCGGCGTGCGGATGCCGCTGGTGGATGGGGATGAACTCGGCGCCGAAGCCGAGGCCAACGATGGCGGTGCGAACGGGACGACCAGACTGGGCAGGCATGATGGAGCGGCTCACGGGGGAGAGGATCATCGATATCCTGTGTGGTAGCACCCCGCCAAGCCTCACGTCCATGAGGCCCTGCACGCCCGGCTTGAGATTTTTTACCGCGGCTTGCGGGTCACCTCGTCCCATGGCGCGACATTCGCCCGCGCGGCATAGGCCTCCCACATCGCCGCCATGCGGCTGACCCGTTCGGGTTCCGTGCCGCTCAGGTCATGCTGCTCGGAGCGATCGCGGGACAGGTCGTAGAGTTCCCACGGCTTGCCGTGCAGCGCCACGAGTTTCCAGTCGCCCACCCGAATGGCACGGTTGCCTTCGTGCTCCCAGAAAAGGGCCTCGCGGTCGATCGTGCCGTTCCTGAACACCGGTGCCAGGCTGCGGCCCTCGGGCGGCGTCTTGTCGCGGGATACGCCGCGCCGGCCAGGTCGAGGCAGGTTGCCATGAGGTCGATGAGATGCCCGGGCGTGTGGTCAAGGCGTCCCGGACGATTGATGCCCCGCGGCCAGTGCACGACCAGCGGCGTCGCGATGCCTCCTTCGTGCACCCAGTGCTTGTGCTTGCGAAACGGAGTGTTCGACACGGTCGACCAGGCCTCCCCGTAGCCGATGAACGTATCGGCCGGCCCGGCCATCACGCCCTTCCCCTGTCGCACGGTGTAACCGTCGCGGGTCTGCTTCGGCCGCAGCGTCGTACGGATGTCGGTATCGGCAAGCGGCGAAAGGGATGGTGCCTCGGCACGACGCGGACCCATCCCGGCCCGGCCCATGGCTTCGGCACAGCCACCATTGTCCTGCAGATAGCAGATCAATGTGTTGTCGAGTTGGCCTGACTCCTCGAGCGCCTTCACGATCTGCCCGATGCCCCGGTCCATGCAGTCGACCATCGCAGCATAGACCTCCATGTTCCGCTCGTCCCATGGCCAAGGCTCTCCGCGCTCGCCGAGGTCGGCGGGAAATGGCCAGAGCGTCGTATTGGCCGCGGTGGCCACGCCCAGGTCGAGCATCTTCGCGTAGCGGGCGGCGCGAACCGCCTCATACCCGGTGGCGTACCGTCCCTTGTATTTTTCGATATCGCGCTCGCGGGCATGCATCGGCCAGTTGTGTTTGTCGGCATCCGATCTTGGGATCACCCCCTTCGTGACGTGCCATTTGCCGACCGCATAGCTCGCATACCCGGCCGGCGCGAGTGCCTCGGCGATCGTGAGGCAGGAGTCGTTCAAGTCGCCGCGGTAGCCCGGCAGCCCCTTGTCGTCGACCATGTGGCCGACGCCGGCCTGATGCGGATAGAGTCCGGTGAGGAGGCTGGCCCGTGTCGGGCAGCAGCGGGCGGTGTTGTAGAACTGCGTGAATCGCAGGCCGCCAGCCGCGAGCTGGTCGAGCGCCGGCGTTTCGATCTCTCCGCCATAGCAGCCGATGTCGGAAAAGCCCATGTCGTCGGACAGGATGACGACGATATTGGGTCGCGGCGGGGCGGCATCCGCGGCGGGCCCTGTGAAGAGACCGCTCCCGAGCAAGGTAATGATGCCGAACAAGAAACCCGAGCAACGCACCACAACCCTCCTGACTGTCGGGAAAATGTTGATCGATCACCCCCATGTATACTTGAAAAGTGCTACTGGTCCTTTGAAATTCACATCTCATGCCTCGAAAAGTCCGCTTGCTGATCGCCGATCTACTGGCTGCGGGCTTCACGGAAATCGCTGGCGGCGGCAAGGGATCCCACCGAAAATTCGTCCACCCACGTTTCGCTGGGGCCGTCACCGTGAGTGGCCACGCTGGTGATGACGCAAAAGCCTATCAAGAGAAGCAGGTGCGCAGAGCCTTGGAGGAAATCGATGAAAAAGACTGATGCCTATCACAAGTGGGTCGAGTGGAGTGTTGAGGATCACACGTACATCGGCAGATGTCCCGACTTGATTTCTGGTATTCACGGTGATGACCCCGTGCAGGTCTATGCCGATCTCTCACGAGTCGTGGAGGAGGTGATCTCCCATTTCGAAGAGACCGGCCGATCGCTGCCTCCGCCCCGCGTAAAGCCGATGCAAGAGGTCGGGTGACGTCTCTCTGACACAGAAGCGGGCAATGCTCGCGCGAGTCAGGGCGGGGATATCACAGCGACCGGGAGCGAGTCGCCGAAGGTGGTGAAATCCTTGAACGTCCACACGACCTTTTTGTCGCGGGAAACCTCGATGATCTGCGGATTGCCGGGGCCGGCGTGACAGTTGACCAAGAGCGTGTTCCCGTTCGGCAGTCGCTGCACCTGCGTCACCCAGGCCAGCGTGATGCCCGGCAGATCATGCTGCAACACCTGCCAGACAATCTCCTTGGCCGGCGTGACCTCGAGCACCGAATGGCCGTTACCGGTGCCGATGAGTGTGTTGCCGTTGTCGAGCCTGACGGCTGAATAGACCTGGTCGCCGAATGCCTCCGGCCCGTGGCCGCCCTTCCGCGGCCTGTCGAAGAGCGGCACGTCAAACTCCCAGATCACGCTGCCTTTCGAGTCGTATTCCCGAACCACACCATCCTTCTCGTGGGCCACGAGGAAGGTGCCGACGGTGGTCTTCCGCACATTGCGGGTGTCGGGATGTGCCGAGGGCGCGTCGACCTTCAGTCTGATTTCCTGCTGGATCGCGCCGTCGCGGCTCACCTCGATGATCCGCGCGGGCCCCGACTCGACGATCATCGTCGGGCAGGCGGCGCAGGTCGTGGATCGCCCCGACCGGTAGCCGCCACTCCACCCGGCCATCAGGCCCAATCGATGCGAGCGTCTTCGACGACGAATCGGCCGCGATCACCCGGCGGGCGTGGCCCGTTTGCACGGCCGTCGGCGGTGACTCGGCACACGCGGCTGCGGGGAGGAGCAAAAGAAGCATGGCCCGCCATGTCATGCGAGGATCTCCGTGATCGGCGTCACGTGCTCGACGCCCACGAGCTTCTGGTCGAGGCCGCCGAAGAAGTAGCTCAGTCGGTTCGGGTCGAGGCCGAGGCAGTGCAAGACCGTGGCGTGCAGGCTCTTCACATGGAAACCGGCCTTGCCGTCGTGGATCGGCGCGATCGCCGCCGCACCGAGCTCGTCGGTCTCACCGACGCTCACACCCCCCTTGATGCCGCCGCCGGCCATCCACATCGTGAATCCAAACGCATTGTGGTCGCGGCCCGTCCCCTCGGCGTATTCCGCCGTTGGCTGCCGACCAAACTCGCCCCCCCAGATCACGAGCGTCTCGTCGAGCAGGCCCGACCGCTTCAGATCGGTGAGCAACGCCGCGATCGGCTTGTCGGTGTTGCCGGCGTGGAACTCGTGGTTCTTCACGAGATCGCCGTGGGCATCCCAGTTATCGTCGTTGTGGGCACCGCCCGAATAAAGCTGCACGAACCGCACGCCCCGCTCCACGAGCCGACGGGCGAGCAGACACCGGCGGGCGAAATCGGCCGTCCGCGGCTGGTCGAGCCCATAGAGCCGCTTGGTCTCCTCGGTCTCACTGGCGAGATCGACCGCCTCCGGCGCATGCTCCTGCATCTTCCAGGCGAGTTCATAGGAGGCGATGCGGGCGGCCAGTTCGGTGTTGTCGCCGCGGGATAGGAGGTGCGCCGTGTTGGCCTCGCGGAGCGCGTCGAGCATCGCCCGCTGCGCCTCCAGCGGCATGTCGTCGGGCGGGGCGAGATCGAGAATCGGGGCCCCCTTGCTCCGCAGGATCGTGCCCTGGTAGGTCGCCGGCATGTAGCCGCTCGACCAGTTCTTCGCCCCCGAGATCGGGCCGCCGGTGGGATCGAGCATCACGACGAAGCCAGGAAGGTTGTCATTCACGCTGCCGAGGCCGTAGTTCACCCACGATCCCAGACAGGGGGCACCACTTTGAATCTTGCCGGAGTTCATCTGCAGCATCGCCGAGCCATGGATCGGTGAATCGGCCGTCATCGAATGGATGAAGGCGATGTCGTCGACGTGCTGGGCGATGTGTGGGAAGAGATCGCTCACCCATGCGCCGCACTCGCCGTATTGTTTGAACTGCCACTTCGGGCCGACAGCCCGGCTCTCGCTCCGCTCGCCGCCGCGGCCCTTCGTCTTTACCTGGATCGTCTTGCCATCGAGCGGATAGAGCGCGGGCTTATAGTCGAACGTGTCGACATGGCTCGGGCCCCCATACATGAAGAGGAAGATCACATGCTTCGCCTTCGGGGCGAAGTGAGGCGGCTTGGCTGCCAGCGGATTGACGAACGGCGTGCCCGTAGCCCCGAGCGTCTGCCGCACGAAAAATCCCTGGTCGAGCAGGCCGGCCAGCGCAAGGCCGGTGAACGACGCCCCCGCCTCCCAGAAAAACTCCCGCCGCGTGCGGCGGCAAAATGTTCCGCGGGTGGCTTCGTGGCTGGTGGACATGGCAGGCCTCCGCTTTGGTGCGACAGGTTTCAAAAGCGTCAGTCGAGGTAGGCGAACTCGTTGAGGTTGAGCAGCATCAGGCAATACAGTTCGAAGGCCCGGCTCGGGCTGACGCCGTCGGCGTCTTCCAGTTGGTCGATGAGCGTCATCCCAGCGGCCACCTCTTTGTCGCTGGCCGGCCGCACGAGGGCGATCTCGATCGCGCGGCGAACCAGCGCAGCCGCTTCGTTCCCGGCGGGAACCGACTCGGTCTGCCGGGCCCGCACCTCGCCGCAAACGCGGTCAGCGAACACCCGCGACTGGGCATGCAGGAACGAGCCGTTCATCATGCCCAGGGCCTGGGTCGGCTGCGTCGTCACGAACCGCACGGGGCACGACGTATCGGTGTCGGCGACGTCGTAATCAGCCAGCAGCGGCACGAGCAATGAGCGTTTCACTTTCGCATAGATGCTGCGGCGGGCCTGCTCTTCAGGAGGAGAACCGCCCCAGCCCGCGCCTGGACGCGACTGGGTAGCTTTCACTTCGTCGGGAATATCCGGAAAGACGCCGGGGCCAAACATCTCCGGATTGAAGGCACCGCTCACCACATGGATCGAATCACGGATCTCCTCGGCGGAAAGACGCCGCATGTCGAACCGCCAGAGGGTGTCATTGAGCGGATCCTTGACGAGGGCTTCGGCGTTGCCCGCCGATGACGCGCGGTAGGCCGCCGACATCAGGATCAGCTTGTGGAGAGGCTTGAGCCGCCAGCCGCCGGCGATGAACTCGGCCGCCAGCCAGTCGAGAAGCTCCGGATGCGTGGGAGGATCGCCGGCTAGCCCAAAGTTGCTCGGGCTACGGACGAGGCCGCGGCCGAAGTGATGTTGCCAGATGCGATTGACCATCACGCGGGCCGTGAGCGGGTTATCGGGCGAGACGATCCACCGGGCCAACGCCGTGCGGCGGCCGGTCGTCTTCGCATCGGCCGACGGCGTCGGAATCACCGGGACCGGAGCCCCGAGAATCTCCGGAAACGCCGGTTCGACCCGGTGCTCCGGCTTCGGCTCGGCATGGGGATTGCCGCGGTAGAAGACAAACGTGTCGGGAGCCGCGGTGCCATGCTCGCTCACGACGAGCGCCTGCTCGACCGGCACCTTCTCTTTTTTCAATGTCGCGAGAGAGGCGACCTTGGCGTCGTATTCCTTCTTGCCCTCGGGCCCGAAGATTCGCTCGCCATGCTGCTTGATGGCATCGGCCAGTTTCATCTCGCTGGCTGCAACCATCGGAGATGCCGACAGCGGCCGGTCGGTGAACTCCGGCCCCGACCAGGAAACCGAAAGCCCCTTGCCATGAAGCCACTGGAAATAGTCGAGCCGGATCGGCAGGCGACCGGCCCGCAGTGCCACGGAGGCCGACCGGCGGTTGCCGGTGCCGTGAATACCGTCGTATTCGAGCACCTGCCTCCCGTCGATCGTCAGTCGGCTGCCGTCATCGGAGTCGAGCGTGAACGTGTAGTCGCCAGCGGCCGGCACCTTCAAGAAGCCTTCGAACACGTAGCCGAAGCTGTCGGGCCGCAGCGATGGCGCCACCGTGATATCGAAGAGATTCGACGGTACTGCGCCAACATCCTCCGGCTTGAGTTCATCGAATGCCGGCAGTCGCTTCCACGTGTCACGGTAAAACTGAAACGTCAGATCATCGAGGTCGCCACCCACCAGGCTCGACTGCCTGGCAAACGTGTCGCGAAAACGGTTCTCGATGGCTGTGACTTCCCGTTGCGCGGCGTCACGGCGGCGGTCGAGGTCGGCCACCTTCGCTTCATACGCCTCCCGCGCCGCGGCATCGGCGAAGATCGGCCGCTCGACATGCGGCCCACCATTGCCCATCGGCGTGATGTTGTGGAAGAAGGCGAGCAGCGCGTAATAGTCCCGTTGCGGGAGCGGATCGATCTTGTGATCGTGGCAGCGAGCGCAATTGATCGTGAGCCCGAGGAACGCCTGGGCGGTCGTCGCCACGATGTCATCGAACCAGTCGTACTTCGCCTGAAGCTTGTCGGCTGGCTCATCGTCCCAGAGACCAAGCCGGTAGTAGCCGGTGGCTATCAGCGCGTCGTTCGACGGCGACGACAGCTCGTCTCCTGCCAGCTGTTCTATCACGAATTGGTCGTAGGGCTTGTCGTCGTTGAACGATTGGATGACGTAATCGCGATACCGCCAGGCGTGTGGCTTGTCGCCATCCCGCTCGAACGAGTTCGTATCGGCATAGCGGACCAGATCGAGCCAATGGCGGGCCCACTTCTCGCCGTAGTGAGGTGAGACCAGCAGTCGATCGACCACCCGCTCCCAAGCGATCGGCGACTCGTCGGCGAGAAAATCCTGCATCTCCTGCTCGCTTGGCGGCAGCCCGGTCACGTCGTAGGTGGCGCGGCGGAGGAGTGTCGCCCGGTCGGCAGGCGGGGGAACGGGAAGGCCGCGACGGGCGAGTCCGGCGCGGATGAAGGCGTCGATCGGATGGCCGCTGCCTTCCACAGCGGGTAGCGGCGGACGGCTAAGTGGTTGAAAGGCCCAGTGCCCCTTCCACTCGGCGCCGTCGTCGATCCACGCTGCGATGGCCGCGATCTCAGGCGGCGTGAGCCGCGGTCCCTCGGGCGGCATCTGGGCGTCAGGGTCAGTGGACGTGATGCGCGCCAGGATTTCACTCGCCGCAGACTGCCCGGGCACGATCGCTCGGCTCCCACTGTCGAGTTCTTTCGTCGCGCCGCTGCGGTCGTCGAGACGAAGGCCGGCCTCCTGGGTGTCGGGTCCATGGCAAGCTATACATCGCTTCGCCAGAAGCGGCTGAACGTCGCGCGAAAAATCGGGCGACTCGGCCACCGACAGTCCGCCAGAGACGGCGCACACGAGCATCACCAAACCGGCACATCGTTTCATCTGTCCAAAACCTGAGACGGTTGGAGACAAACCATGTGAGGCCGGCACGACCGACCTGCACCGACATTCTAAGCACCGTTTACAAAACTGCAACCTTGGCATATTCTTTTGCTCAGGAACCCCGATGACCGCACCCCCGAACCGTGTTGAGTCGACTCTGCTTCGGCGTATCAACGAGCGCCGGCTCCTGGAGGTCATTCAGAGCCAGGGCCCCTCGTCGCGGGCCATGCTCACCCGGGCCTCCGGACTGACCGCGCCCACCGTTTCCAAAGCCGTCGACTCTTTGCTCCAGCGGGGGCTGGTCGAGGAACTCGAGCCGGTCGAGCAGGCGCTCGGCCGCCCTGGAAAACTCGTTCGCATGGCCAGCCAGTCGGGAGCCGTGCTCGGCGTCGTGATCGACACGCAGACCTGCTGCACGGTCGCGGCCGGTCTCGATGGCACGGTGACGGAGGCGCAAACCCGACGGTTTACGACGCCGGACGACTACGCGACCCTGATTGACATGATCGAGCGCGACTGCCGCGCGCTCATGACCGACATCACGGGAAAACTTCATGGCGTTGGCGTGAGCGTGCCGGGGCTCATCAACGACCGCCTCGGCGAGATCGTCCTCTCACCAAACCTCCGTCTCCTCGACAAACGCAACCCGGCACGGGATCTCGAGCAACGTCTTGGTGCTCCCTGCCTACTCCTGCAGGAAACCGACGGCCTGTGCCTCTCCGAGCGAATGTATGGCGACGCCCGTGGCCTCGACGACTTCGCCGTGCTCGACGCCGCCTTCGGGCTGGGCTTGGCCGTGATGAGTGGCGGCCACCTGCTCGCCGGCCACAGCGGCATGGCGGGTGAGATTGGCCACGTCACCGTCGTGGCCGACGGCCTGCGGTGCGGCTGCGGCAACCGTGGCTGCCTGGAGACGCTCGCTACCGACGCCGCCCTCGTCCGGATGCTTGCCGAAAAGCTCGGCAGGCCGCTTGATCTCAAGGCCGCTGCTGATCTTCTCGACGAGCGGTCCGCCGACTTCCAGCACGAGATTCGCTTCGTGACCGAGTATTTGGCCATCGCCATCGCCGCTGCGATCAACATCTTCAACCCGACAACGCTCTTCGTGCACGGCACGCTCCTGACGGCCCACCCCGACCGCTTCGCCCGTGTGCTCGAGCGGGTGAAGCAACGGACGCTCACCGCCTCACTGGCAGATTGCACAATCGTGGCGACGCGATCGAGCAAACGGCAGGGGGCGATCGCCGGTATCATGCACCACCTCACCAACGCCTGGGCGCCGACCGTACGGTAGGATCGCGACGATCTCGCCAACTCGTCCTCGTACCCTCAAGGAACCCATGAGCAACGCCTCCGCAGGTCCGTTTTCACTTGCCGGCCGCGTGGCCCTCGTCACCGGCTCCTCCACCGGCCTCGGCAAGGCGATGGCCAGATGCCTGGGCCTGGCTGGCGCGAACGTGGCGATGAACTACGCCAATTCAACTCCACGGGCCGAGGCCGCCCTGGCCGAGCTCGAGGCCGCGGGAATCTCGGCGAAGTTATTCCGGGCCGATGTGACGAACGAAGCGGAGATCGACGGCATGTTCACGGCCATCGAGGGTTCGCTCGGCCCCGTCGACATCGTCGTCATGAACGCCACGCCGGCGCAGCCGCTGAAGCCGATCGAGGACTACGACTGGGCGTTCTACCAGCAGATGCTCGACTTCTTCGTGAAGAGTCCCTATCTCCTGGCCCGACGGGCGCTGCCCGGCATGAAGGCGAGAAAGCATGGCCGGCTCATCAACATCACGAGCGAGGTGTTTCACCTCGGCGTCGCCCCCTTCTCGGCCTACGTGGCCGCCAAGGGAGGTCAGACCGGCTGGTCGCGGAGCATGTGCCACGAACTGGCCCCCTTCGGCATCACCGTCAACATGATCGCACCGGGCTGGATTCCGGTGGAGCGGCACGCGAACGACCCGCAGGCCGATAAGGACACCTACCTTGCCACGATCCCCATGGGTCGGTGGGGGAAGCCTGAGGACGTCGGCTGGGCGGCCGCGTATCTCGCCAGCGACGAGGCCTCCTTCGTGACCGGCCAGACGATCGCCGTCAACGGCGGCAAAACCTGCTGGTAGGGCTGGCGTCGGGCTTGCGCACCTCAACTCGCCCAACCGGCTTCGGGCTATCAGTACCCCATCGCCGGACGTTCGCTACGGCCCTCCAGGCCTGCGCTCACTCGATGCCAGCTGCGCTTTCGGCATCCATGCCTGCGCTTGCTGCCAACGCCGGCTCACGAGGTACTGGTAGCCCGAATCCTTGCTCATAGGCAGCCCAGTGCCGGTTGGGCGAGTGAAGGTCGTCGAAGTCGCCGACACCTCAAGCGTCGTAGTACAAACAAAATTCGTACGGGTGCGGGCGGAGGCGCATCGGGGCGATCTCTTTTTCCCGCTTGAGCCTGAGCCAGGTGGCGATGACGTCTTCAGTGAACACATCGCCACGGAGGAGGAAGTCCTGATCCTGCTCGAGGGCATCGAGGGCTTCGTCGAGGGAACCGGGAGCCTTGGCGACGTTGGCCAGTTCCTCCGGGGGCATGTCGTAGATGTCGCGGTCGAGTGGATCGCCGGGACTCATCTTGTTTTGGATGCCGTCGATCGCCGCCAGCAGGATCGCCGAGAAGGCGAGGTAGGGATTGCAGGTGGGATCGGGGCAGCGAAACTCGATCCGCTTCGTCTTCGGGCTCGCCGAGTACATCGGAATCCGACAGCTCGCGGAACGATTCCGCTGCGAATAGGCCAGATTGACCGGCGCCTCGTAGCCGGGCACGAGCCGCTTGTAGCTGTTGGTGGTGGGATTGGTGACTGCGAGCAGGGCCGGGGCATGCCGCAGGATGCCCCCCAGGGCGTGCATCGCGATCTCCGAGAGCCCCGCGTAGCCGGAGCCGCCGAAGAGTGGCACGCCTTCCTTCCACAGCGAGATGTGGGTGTGCATCCCGGAGCCGTTGTCGCCAAAGATCGGCTTGGGCATGAACGTCGCCGTCTTGCCGTGCCGCCGGGCAACGTTCCGCACGATGTATTTGTAGAGACACATCTGATCGGCCATGCGGACGAGGTTCTGAAACCGCATGTCGATCTCGCACTGCCCCGCGGTCGCCACCTCGTGGTGCTGAGCCTCCACATCGATCCCACACTGGATCATCGTCTGCATCATCTCGTTGCGGATGTTCATCAGCTGGTCGGAGGGGGGGCAGGGAAAGTAGCCCTCCTTGTGCCGCAGCTTGTAGCCGAGGTTCGGTGACTCGACCCGGCCGCGGGTCCACTCCCCTTCGCTCGAGTCGACGTGGAAATAGCCCTCGTGCGAGTTCTGGTCGAAACGGACGTCGTCAAACACGAAAAACTCCGCCTCCGGCCCGATGAAGCAGGTGTCGGCGATCCCGGTGCTCTTGAGGTAGTTCACCGCCTTGCGGGCAATGTTGCGCGGATCGCGGGTGTAGTCTTCGCGAGTGATCGGATCCTGCACCATGCAGATCATCACCAGCGTCGGCAATTCGGCGAAGGGATCGACGATCGCCGTGTCGGGCACCGGCACGAGCAGCATGTCGCTCTCGTTGATCGCCTGCCACCCGCGGATACTCGACCCGTCGAAGCCGAGCCCATCCTCGAACGTCTCCTCTTCAAGCTTGCCGACCGGAATCGTGAGGTGCTGCCAGGCGCCGAGAAAATCGGCAAACCGCAGATCGACCGCCTTCACTTCCTTCTCGCGGCACATCGCGAGCACTTCACGGGGCTTCATCGAGGGTCTCCTTCAGGGAGGCTCCATGATACCCGGATGCCGGGTCGGTCTAGCGATCCACGCCGAGACGCACGCCCCAGCCGTCACCAACGGCCTCGAGCCGCAGTCGGCCGGCGACTCTCGTGCCCGCGACCCGGAGCACGAGGCTGCCGGCAGCGGCCAGTGAATCGGCATCGAGCGTGACCGGCTCGTACGTGCCGGCATCGATCCGCCGGGCGACACCACGGTTGCCCGAGACCGCCGCCTGCTGTGTGTCGAGCCACTCGAGTCGGTGCCGGGGAAGTTCCCGCGCTGCGACCGCGTCGCCGCCCGGCTGCGGGATGTCAAGCAGCTTCCAGGTGCGGCAGGCCGGTCCATCCTCGAGCAACAGATCGAAATGTCGGCCACCCACGTCATCCGGGTGGCCGACATGTTCCAGCAGCACGAATCGCGGCATGCCCGACGATCAGACGATCTCGTACGCCTGCTCCTGGTGTTCAGCGAGATCGAGGCCGCCCCGCTCCACCTCCATCGGCACCCGCATCCCGATGAGCCGATCGACGATGATGAAGGCCGCGATCGACACGACGCCACTCCAGGCGGCCGTGACGAGCAGGCTCTTCGCCTGGGCCCACACCTGACCGGCCACGGTGACCCCTTCGGCGAGACCGGCACCGCCAAACTCGGCGGCGGCAAACACGCCTGTGAGGAGTGCCCCTACGATGCCACCGATCCCGTGCACGCCGAAGACATCGAGGCTGTCGTCGTAGCCGAAGCGGTGCTTCACCTTCGTGGCGAAGTAGTAGCCAGCCACCGCCGAGGCTGCGCCGATCACGATCGCTCCGAGCGGACCGGCCGTGCCGCTGGCCGGTGTGATCGCCACGAGCCCGGCGACTGCGCCGGTGGCGATGCCAAGCGCCGATGCCTTGCCATGAGCCGACATCTCGATCAGCATCCAGACCACCGCGGCCGTGGCCGCTGCGAGGTGCGTGACCAGAAGCGCCATGGCGGCCGTGCCGTCGGCGGCCAATTCACTGCCGGCGTTGAACCCAAACCAGCCGACCCACAGCATGCCCGCTCCCATCACGGCGAAGGGGAGGTTGTGCGGCCGCATCACCTCGCGGGGATAGCCGCTGCGGCGGCCGATCATGAGACAGGTCACGAGGCCCGCGATCCCCGCGTTGACGTGCACCACCGTGCCCCCGGCGAAGTCGAGCACACCCCAGCTGTGAAACAACGCTCCCTCGCCCGCCCAGGCCATGTGGCAGATCGGCAGGTAGGAGAGCGTGAACCAGATGATGGAAAACAGCAGCATGCTCTTGAACTTCATCCGCTCGGCGAAAGCGCCCACGACGAGCGCCGGGGTGATGATCGCGAACGTCATCTGGAAGGCGAGGAAGAGCGACTCGGGGATCGTTCCTGAGACGGAGTCGACCGTCACGCCCTTGAGCAGGGCCTTGTCGAGGCTGCCGATCACCCACTGCCACTGGCCACCATTGCCGAAGGCGAGGCTGTAGCCGTAAAGCACCCACAAAAGGGACATCACGCCGGCCAGCGCGAAGCATTGCACGAAGATCGACAGCACGTTCTTCGACCGCACGAGGCCACCATAAAAGAGCGCCAGCCCGGGCAGGGTCATGAAGAGCACCAGCGCCGTCGCCACGATCATCCACGCCGTATTGGCACCATTGACCGCATCCGCCATCGTTTCATTCTCCAGAAGGGTTTCGGTCGATCCGCCTGTTCAGTACTCCGCGCCACCGTCGGCCGCCCCGCCGCCGGGCAAGGCCAAGGGTTTCGGCTTGTGACGCACCGCGCGGCGGGCATTCTCATCGCGCAGCCGCTCCACCGCGGCCTCGAGGCTCATCGCACCAAGATCGCCGTCGATCCGGTCGCGGAGACTCACCGTGCCGGCCGCCTCGTCCCGCGGACCGCAGACGACCATCATCGGGATCAACTCCAGTTGGGCGGTGCGGATTTTGGCGCCGAGCTTTTCGGCAGCCAGATCGAGGCCCGTCCGCAGGCCGGCAGCCTCCAGCCGCGCCTTCACCTGCTTCGCGTAGGCCTCACTCTTCTCGCTCACCGGAATCACCCGCACCTGCTCGGGGGCCAGCCACAGCGGAAACGCACCGGCGAAGTGCTCGATCAGCACGCCGACGAACCGCTCCATGCTTCCCAGGGGCGCCCGGTGGATCATCACCGGCTGGTGCTTGGCGTTGTCGGCGCCGATGTATTCCAAATCGAACCGTTCCCTGCTCGGCAGGTTGTAGTCGAGCTGCACGGTTCCGAGCTGCCACTCGCGGCCGAGTGAATCGTTGATGACGAAGTCGATCTTGGGCCCATAGAAGGCGGCTTCTCCGGGCTCCGGCTCGCAGCCGGGGAGGTTCATCCGGCGGGCCACCCGCTCGATCGCCGCCTCCGCTTCGTCCCACCGCTCCGGCGGGCCGACATACTTGTCGCTGTTTGGATCGCGGAAACCCAGCCGCACGCGGAAGTTGTCGAAGGCGAGGCTCTCGAGCACCTTCAGCGTGAAGTCGATGCAGCCTTCGACCTCCTGCTCGACCTGCTCGGGCATGCAGAAGATGTGAGCGTCGTCCTGCGTGAAGCCACGAACCCGCGTCATGCCGCCAAGCTCGCCCGACTGCTCATACCGGTAGACCGTGCCAAACTCGGCCAGCCGCAGGGGCAGGTCCTTGTAGCTGTGCGGCCGCGCCTTGTAGATCATCGTGTGATGCGGGCAGTTCATCGGCTTGAGGAGATACTGCTCGTCCTCGTGCATCACGATCGGCTTGAACTGGCTGTCGGCGTAGTAGGGATAGTGGCCTGAGATCTTGTAAAGATCGACCTTGCCGATGTGGGGCGTGTAGACCGGCTCGTAGCCGCGGGCGGCAAGCTCCTCACGGACGAAGGATTCGAGCGTGGCACGCAGTGTCGCCCCCTTCGGCATCCAGAGCACGAGGCCCGAGCCGACGAGCGGGCTGGTGGTAAAGAGATCGAGTTGCTTGCCGAGCACGCGATGATCCCGCTTGCGGGCTTCTTCCAGCGCCGCCAGGTGGGCGTCGAGATCGTCCTGCGAGAACCAGGCGGTGCCGTAGAGCCGCTGGAGCTGGGCGTTGGCAGCGTCCCCCTTCCAGTAGGCGCCGGCGATGTTGGTGAGCTTGAACGCGCCGATGCAACCGGGGCTCGGCACGTGCGGCCCACGGCAGAGATCGACAAACTCTCCCTGCCGGTAGAACGACAGCGTGGGATGCTCGGCCAGACCGGTCTCAATGTGCTCGGCCTTGAGCGGCTGGTTGAGCCCGCGGACGATCTCGACTGCCTTTTCCCGCGGCACCTCCACCCGCTCGAAGGCTTCATCTTCCTTGATGATCTTTTTCATCTCGGCCTCGATCGCCGGCAGGTCTTCATC
>JBIKNV010000209.1:0-5348 GCA_044358475.1 Pirellulales bacterium
GCCGGCCGGCGGCGACGGAGAAGGAGAAGGGCCCCGCCGGGGCCAGCGGAAGCCGCGGATTGGTGACCGGCCGCGGGTGAAGCCGCCGATTCAAGACATTCTGCGGCGGGGCGACGAGGTGCTCGTGCAGGTGATCAAGGAGGGCTTCGGTACCAAGGGGCCGACGCTCTCCACCTACATCTCGATCCCCGGCCGCTACCTCGTGCTCATGCCGCCGCTGGGCCGCGTGGGCATTTCGAAGAAGATCGACGACGAGCGGGAGCGACGTCTGCTCCGCGACATCATGCTCGACCTGCAGCCGCCCAAGGGCGTGGGCTTCGTCGTGCGGACGGCCGGCACCGAGCGGACCAAATCGGAGATGGCCCGCGACATGGCATACCTGCTCAACCTCTGGAAGAGCATCGTCCGCCGGATGCGAAAGTATTCGGCGCCGATCGACATCTACCAGGAAAGCGACATGATCATCCGCACGATCCGTGACATGTTCACGGAGGACGTGGGGCGGATCCTGATCGATGAGCCGGCCGCCTACGAGCGGGCCCGCGAGTTTCTCGAACTCGTGATGCCCAAATACGCCTCGCGGCTGCAGCTTTACGATGGCAAGGAGCCGCTCTTCCACCGCTACGGCCTCGAGGACGAGATCGGGCGGATGTATCAGCGGAAGGTGCCGCTCAAGGGGGGCGGGTCGATCGTGATCGACACCACGGAAGCCCTGGTGGCGATCGACGTCAACTCGGGGTCGTTTCGCACCGAGAAGAGCGCCGAGGAAAACGCCTACCAGATGAATCTGATCGCGGCCAAGGAGATCGCCCGACAGCTGCGGCTCCGTGACCTCGGTGGCGTGATCGTCAACGACTTTATCGACATGCGGAAGGAGAAGTATCGCCGCAATGTCGAGAAGGCGCTTCATGACGCGCTCAAGCGGGACCGCGCCCGCACGAAGGTGTTACGAACGAGTCCCTTCGGCCTGATCGAGATGACCCGGCAGCGGATCCGTCCATCGCTCCGCAAGAGCATCTTCCGCGACTGCCCCACCTGCACCGGGACGGGCATGGTGAAGACGGCTGAGAGCATGGCGATCGAGGTGATGCGGACGCTGCACCTGTCCGCCACGCGGGACGACGTCACCCGGCTCGACATCTCGGTACACGACGACGTGGCCACCTGGATCAACAACCGGAAGCGGCGGGAGATGGCCCAATTCGAGGACATGACGCACATCCAGCTGCACGTCGTCGGCAAGGACGGCGTGTCGCCAGAGCACCTCGTTTTCGAGGCCTGGGATGCCGACGGCAGAGCCGTCCGGTTTCCGTGAAGTGACGTCGCCCGGGTCGGGGACGGGCTTTTTGGGGCCCACTCGACCCGGGGCGATGGCGTCGGTATTCTCTCAGTTCCGTTTTTTTGAGCTTCGCACGAGATAGGTAACGAGTCATGGCCACCACCGCAGCAACCCACGCCGCCAGCATGGCGGGTTCGGATCACCTCTACGCCGTCATCGCCGATGGTGGGAGGCAGTATCGCGTGATGGAAGGGCAGGAGCTCGAGATCGATTTCCGTCATGTGCCGCCCGGTAGCGAGGTGGTCTTCGACAAGGTGCTTGCCGTCAGCGAGGCTGGCAAGCTCAAGATGGGCGTGCCGCTGGTGAAGGGCGCCAAGGTGAAGGCCGAGGTGGTCGGGCCGGTGCAGGGCGACAAGATCTACGTCCAGAAATTTGCCCGTCGCAAGAACTACCGCCGCCGCACCGGCCACCGGTCGCTCTCGACGAAGGTGAAGATCACGTCGATCGGGTGACGGCTGGCTACATGAAACCCTCGCCGTCGTGGCCTCGGGTTTCTTGGCGACCCTCCGGTCGCTCTCGTAAGCCCGCGTCATCCCGCCGGCTGGCGCCTGGCGGCTGAGTGTGTGAAGCACCAGCCTGCCCGGGCCATCCACCCAGCCCCGGGCGCGAGCCCGGGGGCTGCAGTAACGCTGACTGGTGCGTCATCCCGCCGGCTGGCGCCTGGCGGCTGAGTGTGTGAAGCACCAGCCTGCCCGGGCCATCCACCCAGCCCCGGGCGCGAGCCCGGGGGCTGCAGTAACGCTGACTGGTGCGTCATCCCGCGGGCTTGCGCCCTGCGGCTGAGTGGAGGCCCGGGGAGCGGCTCACTGCGGGATCAGCCCTGCCAGTGGGCCGCCCTGCTTGCAGAGCTCATCAACGCGGGCTGACACGACTGGATCCTCTTCGACCGGCGGCGCGTTGTGCGGCTTGAGTCGCGCATCGATCACGAGCGGTCCACGGCAGCCCCAGTGCTTCTGATGCACGAAGGCATCGACGCCGTGCACGTCGGCGGCGGGGTTTGATCGCGTAAACGTCACCCATAAAAAGTTTTCATGTGTTGCCGCCGTGAAGTCGGCGTCGTCGACCACCACCACGAGCGGCCACGCCCGCAACGGGTGCTCCGGCCCAATCGCCGTCGTCAGCCGCGCGAGGTCGGCCGCCCACGGGGCCGCGGCTGCCTGCTCCCAGATCGCCGCATCGCTTGCCGCATCACGCCGGGGCCGTGGCTCGATCCGAGGGCCCTCGATCGCCAAGACACCCGGCAGGCAGAACCGTGGCTTCGTGAACCCGTCGGGGAGTGGCACCGCGCCCGGCGGTTCGTGCGGCAAGGTGCGGATCGCCGGGCCACGGGCCGCGACGATGAGCTTCGAGCCGACGTTGAACCCGCTGCCTGAATAGTCCAGCGTGTCGATCGTGGTCTCGGTGTGGAAGTGGCAGTCGCGCCGCCAGTCAGCCCGTTCGAGGAGGTGGGCCAGGAAGGGGCGGATGTCGTGGGCGTCGAGGCCGGGAGCGTCGCCTGCCGCGATGATGAAGAGGTATTTGGCGAGCGAGAGCTGCCCCTGGCCGAGGATGGCCGACGCCTGCGTGAGCAGTTCGGCCGGCCGGTCGGCGGCTCGCCAGGGGAGGTAGCGTTCGCTGCCGACGGCCAACAGCAGCGGGTGCACGCCGGAGGCATCGACCGCATGCACGCTCTTCACACCCGGCAGCACAGTCGGGATCACCGGGCCGGTGAGCTCGTGCACCAGCCAGCCGAAGAGCGTGTCTTCCTGAGGCGGCCGGCCCACGACGGTGATCGGCCAGATGGCATCGAGCCGGTGCCAGACATGGTCGACCCGCATCACGGGAAACTCGTGCTTCCGGGCGTAGTAGCCGAGATGGTCGCCAAAGGGGCCCTCGGGCTTCGTCGCCCCGGGCAGCACCGTGCCCTCGATCACGAAGTCGGCCTCGGCATAGATCGCTGGCCGGTTTTGGCGACGGATCATGGGGATGCGGTGGCCGGCGAGGACTCCCGCAAACGTGAGTTCGGAGAGCCCCTCGGGCAGCGGCATCACCGCCGAAGGCGCCAGCGCCGGTGCGCCCCCGACGAAGATTGCCACCTTCAGCGGCTCCCCGCGGGCCAATGCCGCCGTGTGATGCACGCCGATGCCACGGTGCAGCTGATAGTGGAGGCCCACCTCGCCGTCGGGCTCGTAGGCATTGCCCGCCAACTGCACTCGATACATTCCGAGGTTGGCATGCTGTGGCCCGGGGCGGCCCGGAGTTTCTGTGTAGACCGCCGGCAGTGTGACAAACGGCCCGCCGTCACCGGGCCAGCTCGTCACCTGCGGCAGCCGGGAGAGCGGCACCTCGCGGGCCAGCACCGGGCCTGACCGCACCATCTTCGGCAGCATCGAGAGGGCATCGTAGGGGCTCCGCCAGTACCGCCAGGGTTTCTTGAGGGCCTCGGTCGGGTCGATCTTGAGCTCTACCAGTCGGCGCACGCGGTCGAACGTGTCGGCGAAGATCCGTTCGATCCGGGCCTGCGTGCCGTAGAGGTTGGTCAGGATCGGAAAGGCCGAGCCCCGCGGACGCGTGAAGAGCACGGCCGGGCCGCCGGCCCGAAACAGCCGCCGCTGGATCTCGGCGATCTCGAGGCAGGGATCGACGGGATGGTCGATCTCCACCACGTGGCCCTCGCCACGAAGCGTGTCAACACAGGAACGGAGCGTGTGAAATCCCATCGGACAAAAGGTGCCAGCCACCAAATTTGGGTAAACTTACGATCCTCATTTATAGGCGGCCGGTGCAGATCTGGTGGCGGCACTTTTTTCTCGCAGGAACGTGGACCCATGGTGAAGATCAGGACAATGTATGAAGGGAGGCTGCGATGTGAGGCCACCCATGGCCCTTCGGGCACCACGCTACTGACCGACGCCCCCGTCGACAATCACGGCAAGGGGGAGAGCTTTTCGCCCACCGATCTCGTGGCCACGGCCCTCGGAGCCTGCATGATGACGATCATGGGAATCGTGGCCGAGCGGCATGCCATCGACCTCGTCGGCATGCAGGTGGAGACGGTCAAGGAGATGACGCAGGCGCCACCACGGCGAATCGCCTCGCTGCGGACGCGGCTTACGATCCCGTTGCCGCCCGATCATCCCCAGCGATCGCTCCTCGAGCAGGCGGCCCTCACCTGCCCGGTTCACAAGAGCCTGCATCCCGACATCGATGCGGCGATCGAATTTGTCTGGGCGGGCGCCGATGCGACGCACCCGTCATGAGATGCACTGCATTCATCATGAATGCTACGGCTTCCCTGCAGCGTGGCGGATGGCTGCTCGCGGCTGTGATCGGGTTCGCGGCGGCCCACGCAGCCGACCTTGATCCGACGCGCCCCGTCACACGGATCGCGGTCGGCTCCTGTATCCGCCAGAATCGCCCGCAGCCGATCTGGGACGCGGTGAGCCGCTTCCAGCCCGACGTGCTCCTGCTACTCGGCGACAATATCTACGCCGACACCGAGGACATGGCCGAGATGCGGGCCAAGTATGACGCGCTCGCAGCCAATCCCGGCTTCGCCCCGCTGCGCCGTGCTGTGCCGATCATCGCCGTGTGGGACGACCACGATTACGGGGTCAACGACGGCGGCCGCGAGTATCCGCGCCGCCGTGAGTCGCAGCAGGTGTTTTGCGATTTCTTCGGCGTGCCAGCCGACTCACCGCTCCGGCAGCAGGAGGGCATCTATCGCGCGGTCACCTGCGGCCCGCCGGGCAGGCGCGTGCAGTTCATCTGTCTCGACTCGCGGTATCACCGCTCGCCACTCAAGGCCCTTGCCCGTGTGGAGCGGGTGGGGGGGCAGGGGCCATACGTGCCCGATCCTGACCCGGCCGCCACGGTCCTCGGGGCCGACCAGTGGGCCTGGCTGGCGACGGCGCTCGAGGAGCCGGCCGAGATGCGGATCATGCTGTCGAGCATCCAGGTGGCGGCGACGGAGCACGGCTTCGAGAAATGGGCGAATTTTCCCGCGGAGCGGGCGCGGCTCTTCGAGACG
>JBIKNV010000211.1:0-5343 GCA_044358475.1 Pirellulales bacterium
CGACGCCACCGACCACAACCTCGTGATCGTGCGGCCGGGAGCCCTCGCCGAGATGGGGATCGCGGCCAACAACATGGCCAAGGATCCGAAAAATGCGTCCGGCGACTTCATCCCTGAGTCAAAACGCGGACTGATCATCATGGCGACGCCGATGATCGGCCCCACCCGCAAGGCGCAGGCCCACGTGCTGCGGTTCACGGCCCCAACGGAGCCGGGAGTCTATCCCTATGTCTGCACGTTCCCCGGCCACTGGATCGTGATGAACGGGCAGATGGTGGTGGCCAAGGACGCGGCCGAGATCGAGGAACTGCTGGCCGCCTGTCAGCCCGCGATCGTGAAGGCCTGGACACTCGATGACTTTCCCAGCGTGAGCACCTCCCGTGATGAGGCGGCTCTCACGCGGGGCATGCATGCCTTCGCCAAGGCGCAGTGCACGCAGTGCCACGTTGCCGGGGGCCACGGCGTGAACCTGGGGCCGAGTCTGGCCGAAAGCCTGAAGAAGTATCGCGGCCGCGACCTGCTCGAGCAGATGCTCGATCCGTCGAAGTCGATCCACGAAAAGTACCGCACCATGCAGTTTGTGCTCGACAGCGGCCGGGTGGTGTCGGGCGTGGTGCTCGAGGAGACACCCGACACCTATCGCGTGGCAACCAATCTCATCACGCCGAATCAGGTCATCGTGGTCACGAAGAGCGAGATCGACGAGCAGGTGCTGGGCACGGTGTCGGCAATGCCGGCCGGTCTGCTGAACGTTCTCACACGCGACGAGATTGCAGACCTGCTCTCGTTTGTGGAGGCCGGCGACGACCTGCCCGCATCGCTCCGTCACGCCCCGCCCCATGGAAAAGGATCGAACTAAACCATGGAGGCAGCTCAGCGCTTTTTCGAGATCACCAATACCCTCGCCCTGCTGGCCTGGATCGCGCTGGTGCTTTTCCCCGGCCGAAGGGTCGTCTCGCACCTGCTCTGTGGGATCGTGGTGCCGGCATTGCTCGCCGCCTGCTACGCGGTGGTGATCGGCTGGAAATTCATCGACAATGGGCCGCCTCCCGGCGATGTAATGACGATCGCCGGCCTGCGGGCCGTCTTCGCCGACGACTGGGTCTTTGCCGCCGCCTGGACCCACTATCTCTGCTTCGACATGGTCGTGGGCGCCTGGATTGCCCGCGACGCAGTGCGGCTCGGCATCCCGTGGCCGCTGCGGACGGTCTCACTCATACTGACATTCCTCGCCGGCCCGGTCGGCTTTCTGGTCCACATCATCGCCCGGCTCGCGCTGCGGCGGGCGGTGGCGACCAATGATCCGCTGGCCGAATCGGCAGGCTCATGTTGATGCGTTGCCCCGCCCTCGCTCAGAAGGTCAGCCCACCAGCCCGAGCATGGCCTTGCAGGAACGGATGCTGCGGTCGAGTTCGGCGAGCTGATAGGTCCGCTCGGCTTCGACTTTTCCTTCCGTCGGTGGCGTGAACGGCGGAATCGGTTTGCCGTTGTTCGCCAAGGCGAGAAACGCTGCCAGATCCTCGGCTCGCGCCGTCGGGAACTGCCGCCAAAAGTCCTCCTTGTAAATTGGAAACGTCCGCGGAAACCCGGAAATCGTTTCGATGTGCACCGTCACGCCCGGGCACCGTTCGGCAAACAGTTGGAAGAATGAACGAAAGTCGACACAGCCCTCCCCCATCGCCGTCCACTGCGTGGTGACGCCCTCCTGAGACTGCCAGATCATCGTGTCGCGGAGGCTCGTCGTGAGCACGTGCGGAGCCAGGGCGGCCAGCGCCCGCACCGGATCCTCGAGTGTCCAGCAGGCGTTGCCCGAGTCGAAATTGACGCCCACAAAATCCGGCCCCGCCTGCTCGACGAGCTGCTTGAGTTCCCCCGACTGCATGTCGCCGGCGTGGTTCTCGACGGCGATCTTCACGCCCGCGTCGAGCGCCCGACTGCGGCCGGCCTGCAACACCTTCACGGTATCGGCGATGCGGGCCTCGATGCCGCCATCGGTGAGCCGGTCGGATTGATTGCCGAGGATCACACGAAAGGCGGGCGACCCGAGGGCCCGCGCCATGCGGATGCCGAGGGCGAGGTGCTCGTCCGCCGTGCCCCAGTCCGGCTTGAACGTCTTCGACGTCGGGCAGATGCTCCAGGATCCCAGGACGATCGCCACGCCTTTGTCGGCGGCATAGCGACGCACGTCTCCGAGCGAATCGTCATCGAGCCGACCCTCGAACGGGCCGAAGTCGGTGATGAAGACTGAGCTGCAGCCGATCGCGACGGCATGATCGACCAACTGCCGGGCATTCCATTTCATGGCCCGGACGGCGAAGTTGTCGAACCCCAGCCGGATCGGGGGCTGCGTCTCGACCGCGCCGCGGACCACGCCCGCGACCACCGTCGCACCAGTCGCCACAGTGGATGCCAAAAACGCCCGTCGATGCATCGCCATGGGATTCCTTTCCGGAGACTGTCGCAGGCACTATAGCACGCAATGACCGCGGGCTATGCTGCGGCGGGAGGTGGCGATCGAGGCCCCAGAAGCCATGCGAGAGCCGTGACTATCACCGGCACGACGAGGCAGGCGACACCGCTTGCCAGGATCGCAGCGGTGGCCGGCGATGCATCGACCCGGCTGCGGCCGGCAAGCGTCTGCACGAGCGCATAGAGCAAGACAAGCCCGGTGCCAACCGCCGCCGACAGCACGAGCCGAGTCCGCTGTTTTTCGCTGCTGCCCACCTGCCGGGCAGCCCATGCCAACAGCGGCAGCCACTGGATCGCATGGATCACCGCGCCGTGCGGAAACTTCGGCACGCCCGCTGCCCCGAACTGCTCGGGCTCGAGCCCTTGTTCGAGCCGAACATCCCCATTGACGCTCACCCAGATCCCGAGCACGCACGAAATCACCAGAAACACGAGCCCCGCTCGGATCGCCAGGAGCATGTCGCGAGGCACGGCTACTCGCTGGCGGAATGCGCGAAGCAGGAGATCGGCCGAGACGAGCGTCACCCACAGGATGAGCACCCCCATGAAATCGTAGAGCACCGAGTCGAGGAGCGTCGCACGATTGAAGTGGCTCGCCACGCCTCGCCACCGCTGCAGGTCGATGAGGGCGACTTCAATGACCAAGGCGATCGTGGTGAGCCACGATAACGGCACGTCCCACCGCCGCTCCGGCATCTTCGACCAGACCCAGCCCATCGACATGGCCGTCAGCCCGCCCGAGATGCCGAAGAGGATCGGCTTGCGCCACGTCACCGGGCCCTCCCACGGCCCACCGAGAACGGCCCACACAGCCACATGGGCGAGGCCGCTCGCCACGAGCAGCGCGCCGCTGGCGGCCAGCGGCCAGGCTCGGCGATCGTGCCACCACGGTGAGGAGTCGGCCGGAGATGCGGGAGTCGACATGATTCTGGAAGTCTATCCGGATTTCGAGGACACTGAGCCCCATGAAGACACGACCATTGGGACGGACTGGGTGGCAGGTTTCCGAAATCGGCTTCGGCGCGTGGGGCATCGGTGGCGGCCAGTGGGGCGGCGCCGACGAGGCCGAATCGATGGCCACGCTCCATACGGCCCTCGACTCGGGGATCACGTTTTTTGACACGGCCGATGTCTACGGCGACGGCCTCTCCGAACGGCTGGTCGGCCGCCTGCGCCGGGAACGCAAGGAGCCGTTCGTGATCGCCACGAAGGCCGGCCGCCGGCTCTCGCCCCACACCGCCGATGGCTACAACACCGCCAACCTCACGGCCTTCGTCGACCGCAGCCTCACCAACCTCGGTGTTGAGCGGCTCGATCTCGTCCAGCTCCACTGCCCGCCCACCGAGGTCTATTACCGTCCCGAAGTCTTCGCGGCCCTCGACGATCTCGTCGCTGCCGGAAAGGTCGGCTTCTACGGCGTGAGCGTTGAGAAAGTGGAAGAGGCCCTCAAGGCGATCGAGTATCCCGGCGTGCAGTCTGTACAGATCATCTTCAATCCATTCCGGCTGCGGCCAGCCGAGCTCTTTTTCCAGGAGGCGGTCCGCCGACGGGTGGCAGTGATCGCGCGGGTGCCGCTGGCCAGCGGGATGCTGTCGGGACGGTATGCGTCGACGACGACATTTCCCGCTGACGACCACCGCGCCTTCAACCGCGCGGGGGCGATGTTTGACCGCGGCGAGACGTTCTCCGGCGTCGACTATGAGACGGGGCTGGCCGCGGTCGATCAGCTGCGGCCGCTCGTGCCGACCGGGGCCACACTCGCCCAGTTTGCCCTCCGCTGGATTCTTTCCTTCGACGCTGTGACAACCGTGATCCCTGGAGCCCGCCGACCGGGGCAGGTCGAGGAAAATGCTCGCGCCGCTGATCTGCCCCCGCTTTCCGCAGAGAGCCTGCAGGCAGTTGCCGCCATCTATGAAAAGCACATTCGCCAACTGGTCCACCACCGCTGGTGAGCGATTTCTGACCACAGTTCTTGGGAGGCGTCCATGGTTTCTCGTCTTTGGCTGTTTCGTCTCTGCCTGATCGGGCTGGCTCTGGGCATGGCTTCAACCGCTGCCGCCCGCGACGTGACGTTCACAAAACAGACACTGACCGAGCGGTTTGTGGCCGAGGGCTGTGCCGTGGCTGACTTCGACCGCGACGGCCATGCCGACATCACAGCCGGCAATGGCATCTGGTTTGGCCCCGACTTCGCCACCCGTGTCGACTTCACGCCCCCCGCCGACAATCCGTCCGGCCCGTCGAAGACGCCCTACGATCCGGCCCGCGGCTACTCCGACTACTTTCTCGCCTTCGCCCATGATTTCACCGGTGATAGCTGGCCCGACGTCCTCGTCTACGGCCTGCCGGGTGAGCCGGCGCAGGTCTTCGTCAATCCCCAGTTCCGCGACCAGAGCCGTGCCCCGGGGCCATGGGCCAAGCATGCAGTGTTCGACGTGGCCGACGGCGAGTCGCCCGATCTCCTCGACATGACTGGCGACGGCAAGCCCGAACTCTTCGTGCACTCCAGCGAGAAGACCATGCAGGGGGGCCAGCTTGGTTTCGCCGAGATCGACTGGGCGGCGCCCCTCGCCAAGGCCCGGTTTCACCCGATCACGCCACGGTCGCCGGAGAACGACAAGAAATACTTCCGCTACACGCACGGCTCCGGCGCGGGCGATGTGAACGGTGACGGACGAACCGATATCCTCACCAAAGAAGGCTGGTTCGAGCAGCCGGGCAGCACCGCCCCCGGCACGATCTGGGCTATTCATCCCGGACCGTTCGGAGCGCCGGGAGGCCGCGGCGGCGCGCAGATGCACGTCCGCGACGTCAATGGCGATGGCCGCAACGACGTGATCACGAGCCTCGACGCCCACGGCTACGGCCTGGCCT
>JBIKNV010000212.1:0-5297 GCA_044358475.1 Pirellulales bacterium
ACTCTTTCCTTCCTGCCCTTCCTTGCCCTGCCCTTCCTTGCCCTGCCCTTCCTTGCCCTGCCCTTCCTTGCCCTGCCCTTCCTTGCCCTGCCCTTCCTTGCCCTGCCCTTCCTGACCGGCGTCACCCTGTTCTTTGCCATCCGTCTCCGGCGGCTCCATACGCTTGGCGAAGCCGCCGATGTCGCCGGCCAGGTCGCGGGTCTCCTCGGCCAGCATTTCTTGTCGGGCGGCGAGCCGCTCCTCACCGTCACTGCCAAACTCGGTGGCGCCTTCGAGGCCCCGCTGCTTGGCGATCAACTTCGACACGCGGGCGATGAACTGCCGCACTTCCTCCTTCGTGCTGGCAAGGCTCTCGTCGGTATCGCCCGATTCGAGCAACGCCAGAAGTTCCTTCATGCGATCGATGGCATCGGACTGACCACTGCCCGCCTTGAGCAGTTGATTCTTCTCCAGCAGCGCCACGATCGTGTCGAGCCGGTCACCCAACTCCGTCTCGCGGGCCTGGGCAAACACGCTCCGGAGAAGCGCCGCCCGCCGCGGGTCGCTGCCGGCGAGGAGATCGGCCAGCCGGAGGAATGACCGCTCGAGATCGCGGAATTGTTGCAGCAACTGCTGCTCGCGGACCACCAACGACGGAGGCTCGTCGGCCCCGGGGGCGGCGCTGAACGCTGCCCCCGGCAGGAGCCAGTTGGCCGTGCCCACAGCGATGATCATCCACCGGAACGACACCGGGATCATAACCCCTCCAATGCCTCGCGGGCCCGCTTTTTCTGCTGCTCGAGCGTGTCGACGCGAATCTCCTCTTGGGTGCGGATCACACCCCGCAGCCGCTCGATCACTTCGTTGAACGACTCCAACTCCATCATCATAGCCAGCAGCGCCCGCATCCGCGCCAACACGTCGTCGGCCTGCCGCACAAGTCCATCCCGGGCACCAGGCGGGTCGGAGACACCCCGGCAGACGGTGGCCAACGGCAGCAGTTCTTTGTCTGCCAGGCCGGCAAGAGGGTCGGCGATCTGGGTGATCAGACGGACATCGACCTCCGGCGTGAGCAATCCATTGTTGTCGAGTTCCAGGCGGATGTCCCGAAAGGCCAGCGCTATCTCGGCGGTTTCGCCTGCCGCCCGGCCGATCGACTCGCCAACCCGAGCAACCGCCACAGCTATCTCATCTCCGAGCGGCTCGGCCGCAGCCAGACCATCGCGGGCCTGGCTGCAATCGGCAATCACGCTTTCAAACCGGCGGCGGAGAATCACTTCCCGCGCCTCGAGCATGGCCTGGAGCGACTCCGGCGTGACGACATCGAGCGTCCACACGTCTCCCTGGCCGCGCTGAGGGCCTCCCTCGAGACCGCACCCGTCGGTGGCCGCGACGGTGATCGTCAGCCGGCTGCCGACCGGCAGCGCGAGCGGTTCCAACAGGAGTGTTTCCGGGGCATCGGCCGTAAACTCGGCCACGGCCATTCCTGGCCGCACCCGCTCGATCGGCTGCTCCGCCTGGCGGGCCGGGTCGCCAGCCTCTGCGGCCGGAGCCGCTGCACTCAGCGTGACGGTCGCCGCCGTCAGGCCATGGTCGTCCGCGATGGTACCGACCCATGGGATACGTGCGGTGGGCGTGACGGACGTGGAGATGCCGCGGAGTTTCAGGGCCACCTGCGGCGGCTCGTCGGGCACCGCCGAGATCACGAACGTGATCGGATCACGATTGGTGAGCCCGTGCGAGTCGGTCAAGCGAACGACGACGGTCCGGTCGCTCATCACGCTCTCGAGCCGAGCAGCAATCGATCGGGGTAATGGTTCACCAGATCCAATCGCCAACTCACTCACCACCGTTTCGGTTCCCTCCCCCACCACGGCCAGCTGAGCCCCCTTGAGTGACGCTGTCGCGGTGCAGGTGATGTCGACGGCGGATCCCCGCAGCACGGGCACGACGCGCGACGTCGCCGCCGGCCGGCTCCCGCCGCCGAGATACTCCGGCAGCGTCGCCACGATGGAGAGCGATTCCAGCCCCGGAGCGTCGACCACCTCCAGCCGGAGTGGTCGCAGCCGGGCATCACCCCCACGGACTTCGAGATCCAACGATTCATTCACTCCCTTGATGACGTGGCCGAATGCCTGGCCGTCAGCGGTCGCGGCCCCGCGGGTGCCCATGCGGTCGGTTCGCCAGGAGCGGCCCTGCGGTCCGACTCGTCGTGAACGCAGATCCACGACCGCGGGAATCACGTCTCTCGACGAGGCCCGCACCAGCACCTCCACATCGGTGCCACGGGCAACCACCCGCACGCCGTCGACAAAGCCGTCGGCCTCCAGACGCACCCGCCGCGGCCACGGCTCATCGGCCAGCCAGACCATGCGGCGGGCCCACAGGTCGGCAGCCTGGGGCTGGCCGATCACCAGACCGACGAGGCTTGCCACGGCCACAGTCGATGCAGCGGCCAACCCACTGAGGCTGCGGCGGCGAAAAATGGCCGCCGGATCGACAGCGTCCAGCCGACTGACAGCCACAGCCGCGGTGCGGGCCAAAAGAGCGTCGCTCACGTCATCCCGAGGCCCGCGAGAAAGTTCGACAGCCGTGGAAAGGCTGTCGCGAAACTGCGGATGACTTCGCTCCACGAGGAGGGCCAGTTGGGCGTCGTCGAGCGGGACTGTCAGCCGGCCCACGAGCTTGGTCGCCACGAGCCAGCCCACGATGGCACCAGCGGCCACCAGCATGGCGAGGCGCACCTGCCACGGCGGCTCGAGCAACCGGTCGACAAGCAGCGACACCCAAAACGCTGCCGCGACCCACAGGATCAGCAGCCCCAGGCTTTCGATCCAAACCCAGCGTCTGGTCTGTCGGCGGAGTCTTGCCAGGGCCTCGCGCAGCGTAGCGAGGTCGGCAGCAGTCGTCGGCGTCGGTGACTCTGGCGTGTGGATCATGGGCGTCGTCGAAGAAACGGGCGGGTCAGGCAAGGCGGACGATGCGGCGGACGATCCATTCCAGGCACAACAGGCCGATCCCGAGGCCCATCAGCGCGGCATTGAGCCGTTGCTTGAAGAGCGTGTCGGGGGCGCCTGTTTCGTATTCGCGCCGCGAGCGATCGACGAGACGGTCGGCCAATCGGGCGGCATCGCCATTCCCCCAGGCACCGTCCGCCAGAAATCGCGGCACGCCACCGGTGACCAGAGCCACCTGCTCGAGTGAACTGCGGTCGAGCCGAGGGTGTTCCAGCTCCCGATCGGGCAGCCGCGCCTGGATCCGTCGCGACACCCGCTCGCCACCGTTGCCCTCGAGATCGACATCGATCAGCCAGGCCCCCTCCTGAGCCGCCACGAATCCGCCGCGGAGCGATCCGGGGCGATCCGAGTCCGCCCCCAAGGGCACAGGCAACGGCCTGCCATCCGGACCGGTCGCCGTGCAGGTGGCGACCAGTGGTCCGGTGGACCCATCGGGCGCGATCACTCGCACCGCCACGGTGGCCCCCACGGCAAATCGATCGCGGTCGACCAGGAGCCGTGCCCGACGCGACCCGCGGAGCAGTCGCCCCTGCGAGACGTGACGCACCAGCTGAGTGACGAGCCGTTCATACACGGCGTCTTCAATCGCCCGCAGCCGCCAGAGTTCGCCACTGCCGAGATAGAAGACGCTGCCTGATCCGTAGAACTGTCCAGCCATGAAGATCGGTGCCGTGTCGACGAGACCTCCGCCGGCGGAGCGTTCCGGCCGCGCGTAGACGGTGGCGCCGGGTTTTGCCACCGACGCGTCGAAGCAGGAATAGACGCCGGGAAACTCGCTCCACACCGTCTGGCTGGCGATCCGGCTGGCGGCCAGCCAGAGAAACTCCGCATCCTGCCCGTCACGGCTGAAGGCGAGTGGCATCGACTCGGGCCTCCCGACCGGCTCATCGAAGCCGACCGACAGTGATTGCCTCAACTCGACTGGATACAGGTCGCGGATCGTGGATGCCTCCGGGTCGCTCAGCCAACTATTCATGAAGATGCCGCCGGCCACGAAGAACAGTCCGCCCGATTCACGGGCCACCCACCGCTCCAGCCGGGCCTGCGCCGCCGCGTCGAGCAGCCGCCAGTCATAGTCGAAAGCGACGATCACGTCGTAGGCGTCAAGGGCTTCGGCCGACTCGGGAAATGCGGCAAGAATCGTGCGGGCATCCTGCGAGACGCCCTTCGTCGCCGTTCCGAGGATCACGTCGACGGCGAAGCTCCCGTCACGATCGAGCACATTCCGCATGAACTGGTATTCGCGGCTCGGTCCCCCGGCCATCAGCAACACCTGCGTGACGCGATCGACCACTTCAACGTCTGCCGTCTGGGCGTTGTCGGTGGCCGTGCGGTCACCGGCGGGAGGCTGCACCCGCATCACGAGCGACCGTCTCCCCGTGGCATCGAGTCCCGGCACGTCGAACCGGGCCGCAACCACCTCACCGTCCGCCCCGAGGCGCACGTCCGCGGTGTCGATCACCCGCCCGCGGCCGCCGTCGGCGGAGTCGGCCTCGACTTCGGAGAGTTCGAGCCGCACCGTCTGCCCTGCCAGCCCTTGCGGCTGAAGGTAGCCGGTCACGGCAAACCGGTCGCCCGGAAAGACCCGCGCCGGGGCGACCAGGTCGGTGACCCGTACGTTCGTCGGCAGCCGCTCGCTGCCGATGCCGATGGGAAACACCGGCACCCCCGCCTGCTCGAGCGCAGCCGCGGCAGCCACCGGATCAACGCCGGCGTTGGTGCCGCCATCGGAGAGGACGATCACACCGGCCAGCACCCCCGTCGGTTCCTCGGTGGCCACCCGGGCGAGCGCCTCGCCAAGGCGGGTCTCGAATCCGCGGGGCGCCACCTGCGCTCGCCAATCGTCCGTACGGTCCTCTGTCGGAAGAGTTGCCGCACCAACTGTCGCGGCGGCTTCAGACCTGTTCTCGCCAAGCGGTTGCACGGCCAGCGGCTCGGCATCGGCGTCGAACCGCCACAGCGACACTTCATGACGGGCCGCCAATGCCTCGAGCAGCCCGCCCGGGGAGAGGATCGCCAGAGCTTTCTCCGCGCGGCTGGCAGCCGCACCATCTTCTCCCGGCTCCTGCCCCTCGTCGGCGAGCGTCATGCTGGCGCTGGAATCGATGAGCACGGCCACCCGCGACGGTGACACAAGCTCGTGCTCCGTCCGTCTCTCGAGGTCGAGATACGCCGCCACGAGGGCTGCCACCGCTCCCAGCCGCAGCGTTGCCAAGAGGAACGCCACACCCCGCGGCAGCTCGGCCGCATCGCGACGGATCATCCACAGCACGAATGCTACCAGGCCGGCCACGACGCCCA
>JBIKNV010000214.1:0-5284 GCA_044358475.1 Pirellulales bacterium
CGCGGTTCGTTCTGCGGCTGTCGCTGATTCTCAAACCTTTCTTGAGGAGTGTCCCGTCAATGGCAACTCGCGCCGTTCGCCGACTCCAGCCCACCGAAGTCCGTCAGTTTGGAAGCCGCCGCGCCAGTCACGTTATTCCTGATCTCACCGAGATTCAAACCCGCTTCTTCGAAGCGTTTCTCCAGTACGACGTCGCCCCGAACAAGCGGAAGGATCAGGGCATCGAGGGCGTGCTACGGGAGATCTTCCCGATCGAGAGTTACGACAAGACCGTCAAGATCGAGTACCTCCGCTACGATCTCGGGAAGCCGCGGTACACGCCGGACGAATGCCGGCAGTTGCGGCTCACGTATGGCCGCCCGCTTCGCGTCTGGCTACGGCTCACCCGTGAGCAGCCGATCGAGGAGGAGGTGTACCTCGGCGACATCCCGATCATGCTCGGTGGTGGTGAGTTCATCATCAACGGCGCCGAACGAGTCGTCGTCAGCCAGCTCCATCGCTCGCCGGGCATCGATTTCGTAGCCGACACTGAGTCGGCTGACCGCAAGACGCACAATTGTCGCATCATCCCGGAGCGGGGCAGCTGGATCGAGATCAATGTCTCGAAGAAGGACACCCTCCAGGTGCGGATCGACCAGAGTGGCAAGTTTTCGGCGCTCACGCTTCTGCGAGCGATGGATGCGAGATACAGCCGAGACTCCGAGATTCTCAAGCTCTTCTACAAGACGTCGGTTGAAAAGGTGGTGGGCGGCCGCAGTGTGAGCAAGCTCGAGGGCAAGATCGCCGTCGACGACATCGTCTATCCGAAGGGGAGCGAGCGGGCCGGCGAAATCATTGTCGATGCCGGTAACACGATTACGCACGACCAGGCAGAACTGATCTGCACCTCGGGGCTCAAGGCTGTCGAGGTGATGCAGGAGCAGAAGGTGCCCCTGATCATGAACAGTCTCCGCGAGGATGCCGACGAGGCGCGGCGTCGCACCGGTGTCGCGCCGAGCCATCAGGATGCGCTCATCCGCATCTACCAACGGCTCCGCCCTGGCAATCCGCCGGCGCTCGACAAGGCAGTCACACTGTTCGACGAGAAATTCAAGGACACCAACCGCTATCGGCTCGGCCGCGTGGGGCGATTTCGTATCAACCGCAAGCTCGATCTCAATGTGCCTGAAACGGAGATGACCCTCCGCGCCGAGGACCTCATCGCCGCCATCCAGTACATGCTGCAACTGAGCGAAGGCGAGGGCGAGGTGGAGGTGGACGACATCGATCACCTCGGCAACCGCCGCCTCCGGACCATCGATGAACTGGCCAGCGATGAGCTGCGGAAGGGGTTCCTCAAACTCCGCCGCACGGTGCAGGAGCGCATGAGCCTCAAGGACGTGACCGAGATGTCACCGCGGACGCTCATCAATCCGAAGAGCATCTCGGCGGCCATCGAGTATTTCTTCGGTCGCGGTGAGCTTTCGCAGGTGGTCGACCAGACCAACCCGCTCTCGATGCTGACACATGAGCGGCGGCTCTCGGCCCTCGGCCCCGGTGGTCTGAACCGAAAGCGTGCCGGCTTCGAGGTTCGTGACGTGCACATTTCGCACTACGGGCGGATCTGTCCCATCGAGACGCCGGAAGGCACGAACATCGGCCTCATCTCCAGCCTCGCGATCTACTCCGGTGTCGACTCGTATGGCTTTCTTGTCACGCCCTATCGCAAGGTGGCGAAGAGCAAACTCACCGACGACGTGGTCTGGTTGCGGGCCGACGAGGAGCACGAGGCCTGCCTCGCCCCGGCTGATGCCCTCGTGATCGACGGAAAACTTCAGGGCGACACGATCGTCGCTCGCCAGCGCGGCGACTTCGTGCTCGTGCCCGCCGAGAAGGTCGAATACATCGACGTTGCACCGAGTCAGATGGTGGGTGTCTCGGCCGGTTTGATTCCCTTCCTCGAGCATGACGACGCCAACCGCGCCCTCATGGGATCCAACATGCAGCGGCAGGCGGTGCCGCTCCTCGTCACCGAGCCACCGGTGGTTGCCACCGGCATGGAGCGGGACGTGGCTACCAACTCCGGCTTGCTCGTTCGGGCGGCCAAGAAGGGCACGGTGACCTATGTCGACGCCGAGTCGATCGAGGTCACGCCCGCCTCGGGAATGCCCGATGTCTACCCGTTGCGGAAATACGTCGGCCTCAACGAACGCACCTGCCAAAACCAGAAGCCGATCGTCATGCTCGGCCAGAAGGTCGAGAAGGGCGACGTGATCGCGGACGGGGCGGCCACCTACAAGGGCGAACTCGCGCTCGGTCGCAACGTCCTCGTGGGCTTCATGGCCTGGGACGGCTTTAATTTTGAAGATGCGATCATCATCAGCGAGGAGCTCGTGGAGGACGACGTCTATACCTCGATCCATATCGAGGAATACGACATCGAGATACGCGACACCAAGCTCGGCCGTGAGGAGTTCACCCGCGACATCCCCAACGTGGGCGAGCGGGCGTTGAAGAACCTCGACGACGGGGGCATCGTCAAGATCGGCACCTACGTGCGGCCCGGAGACATTCTGGTCGGCAAGGTGTCGCCGAAGAGCAAGACGGAACTCACTCCTGAGGAAAAGCTCCTCCATGCCATCTTCGGCCGGGCCGGCGAGGACGTGAAGAACGACTCGCTGGAGGTGCCCTCGGGTGTGGAAGGCATCGTGATCGCCACCGAGAAGTTCTCGCGGCAGATGAGCCTTTCGGAGGAGGAGCGGCGGGAGTTCCAAAAGCAGGTGAAGGAGGTCGAGAGCCAAGGCAATCTGAGTATCGCCGAGGCCTTCGGGGCAATGGTCTCTGAGTTCGAGAAGATTCTTCAGAAGCCGCTCACGGCAGCCGATGCCAGCCCGTTGGTGCGGAACCAGGACCACAAGGTCGTTGCTGAACGAGCCCAGTCATTCAGCCTCGACGCGCTCGACATCCGCTCGCCCCAGCGGAAGGCCGACATCGACAAGCTCCACAAGACGATGTGGCCGGCGGTGGAAAACGCCATCGACGCCAAGGAGCGGACGCTCAACAGCATGAAGCGCGGCGACGAGCTTCGCCCCGGCGTGCTCCAGATGGTGAAGGTCTATGTCGCAGCCAAGCGGGTGATTTCCGTGGGCGACAAGATGGCCGGCCGCCACGGCAACAAGGGGGTGATCGCCAAGATTCTCCCGAAGGAAGACATGCCCTTCCTTGCCGACGGGACGCCGGTACAGATCCTGCTCAACCCTCTCGGCGTGCCGAGCCGAATGAACGTCGGGCAGATTCTCGAGACACACCTTGGCTGGGCTGGCAAGGTGCTCGGCTTCCAGGCCATCACGCCCGTTTTCGACGGTGCGAGCGAGGATGATATCAATGCCGTGCTGGCCGATGCCGGCCTGCCGAAGCACGGCAAGGCACAGCTCTTCGACGGCCGCACCGGCGAGCCGCTCGAGCAGGAGACGACTGTCGGCTACATCTACATGCTCAAGCTCCATCACCTCGTCGACGACAAGGTGCACGCCCGGTCCACGGGCCCCTACTCCCTCATCACCCAACAGCCTCTTGGCGGCAAGGCCCGCTTCGGTGGCCAGCGGTTCGGTGAAATGGAAGTGTGGGCACTGGAAGCCTATGGCGCCGCCTACATTCTCCAGGAGTTGCTCACCGTCAAGAGCGACGACGTCGAAGGGCGGACGAAGATCTACGAGAGCATGGTGAAGGGTGAAAATACGCTCGAGGCCGGCACGCCCGCCAGCTTCGACGTGCTGACCAACGAGATCCGTGGCCTGGGGCTGAACATGCAACTCGAAAAAAGGAGGATCTAGCTTCTTCACGCGGGCGAAGCCTTCGTGGCCTTCGCCCACGTGCGAAACCTGCGGAGCCGGCGGCTCCAAGGGTTCGTGACGAAGCCAGATCTCCCGTCTGCCCGTACATGTGGTTGATCAAACGTCGGAAGAACATCAGGAGACAAACACGTGAGCATCGGTGAAGCCACCTACGATCGCGTCAATGACTATTCGGCCGTCAAGATCAGCCTGGCCCGGCCACACGACATTCGCAGCTGGTCGTTCGGCGAGGTCAAGAAGCCCGAGACGATCAACTACCGCACCTACCGTCCCGAAAAAGACGGCTTGATGTGCGAGAAGATCTTCGGACCTGAGAAGGACTGGGAGTGCTCGTGCGGCAAGTATCGCGGCATGAAGTACAAGGGCATGATCTGCGACCGCTGCGGAGTGAAGGTCACCCACTCGCGGGTTCGTCGCAAGCGGATGGGCCATATCGAACTGGCCGCGCCGATCGTGCATATCTGGTTCTTCAAGGCAATGCCCAGCCGTCTGGGCGCGCTGCTCGACATGAAGACCTCGAGCCTGGAGAAAGTGATTTATTTCCAGGACTATGTCGTGCTCGACCCCAAAGACACTCCCCTCAAGAAGCAGCAACTGCTCTCGGAAGACGAGTTCCGCGAGGCCCGGGCCAACTACGGTGACGATGGCTTCGAGGCCGAAATGGGGGCCGAGGCGATTCGCAAGCTCCTCTTGAGTCTCGACCTGGTCTCGTTGTCGAAGGAGCTCCGCGAGGAACTGGCCACTACCAATTCGAAGCAGAAGAAGAAGGACCTCGTCAACCGGCTGAAGATTGTCGAGGCGATCCGTGACAGTGAGAACAAACCGGAGTGGATGGTCCTCGACGTGATCCCGGTGATCCCCCCTGATCTCCGGCCGCTGGTCATGCTCGACAGTGGCAACTTCGCGACCAGCGACTTGAACGATCTTTACCGCCGAATCATCAACCGCAACAACCGCCTCAAGAAACTGGTCGACCTCAACGCGCCCGAGGTCATCATTCGCAACGAAAAGCGGATGCTGCAGCAGTCGGTCGACGCCCTTTTTGACAACAACCGCTGCAAGCGGCCCGTGCTCGCGTCGAGCAATCGCCCGCTCAAGAGCCTCACCGACATGATCAAGGGCAAGCAGGGTCGGTTCCGCGAGAACCTGCTCGGCAAGCGAGTCGACTACTCGGCTCGATCCGTGATCGTCGTCGGCCCGACGCTGCGCCTGCACCAGTGCGGCCTGCCCAAGAAGATCGCGCTTGAGCTCTATCAGCCGTTCATCATCCGCCGGCTCAAGGAGCTCGGCCATGCGGACACGATCAAGAGCGCCAAGAAGATGCTCGAGCGGAAGGACGCCGAGGTCTGGGACATTCTCGAGGAGGTGATTCGCAACCATCCCGTGCTCCTCAATCGGGCGCCCACGCTGCACCGCATGGGCATCCAGGCGTTTGAGCCGGTGCTCGTCGA
>JBIKNV010000213.1:0-5284 GCA_044358475.1 Pirellulales bacterium
GCTTCGATCACGATGCTTTCCGGCAAGGTCTACACGGGCAGGATGTTTATCGACGCCACCTACGAGGGCGATTTGATGGCGGCGGCGGGCGTGAGGTACACGGTCGGCCGCGAGGCGAACAGCACCTACGGGGAAACGCTCAACGGGGTGCAGATCACCAATGCTCGCTCGCACCAGTTCAAGAACGACGTCAGCGGCTACAAGGTTCCAGGGGATCCGAGCAGCGGCCTGCTGCCGCGGGTCCATGACGGCGACCCGGGCGAGCAGGGTGCCGGCGACCACCGCGTGCAGGCCTACAACTTTCGCATGTGTCTCACCCGCGTCGAGGAAAACCGCGTACCATTCCCGCAGCCGCCGGGCTACGACCCTGCGCAGTATGAGGTGTTGCTCCGGGATCTGCTTGCCGGGTCGCGACACATCAATGGCAAGTTTGACATGCTGCCGAACCTCAAGACCGACACCAATAATCACGGGTCATTCTCGACCGACAACATCGGCATGAACTACGACTACCCCGATGCCAGCTACGAGCGGCGCCGGGAGATCATCGACGAGCACCGCTCGTACCAGCAGGGCTACTGCTATTTTCTCGCCAATGATCCGCGGGTGCCGGAAGACGTGCGGGCGTGGTACGGCGCCTGGGGGCTGGCGAAGGATGAATTTCTCGACAACGGGCATTGGCCGCACCAGATCTATGTCCGCGAGGCGCGGCGGATGGTCGGAGATTTCGTGGTCACGGAGAATCACCTCCGTCGGAAGGTTCCCACGAAGCGATCGATCGGCATGGGCTCCTACAACATGGACTCGCACAACACGCAGCGGTACGTCGACGCTCGTGGCTTCGTCCGCAACGAGGGCGACGTGCAGGTCAATCCGGGCGGGCCATATCCCATCGACTACGGTGCGATTCTCCCCAGGAAAGACGAGTGCGCGAATCTCCTTGTCATCTGCGCGGTGTCGAGTTCTCATATCGCGTATGGCTCGATCCGCATGGAGCCGGTGTTCATGATCCTCGGCCAGAGCGCGACGACCGCCGCAGCGCAGGCCCTGGACGCCGGCGTTGCCGTGCAGGACGTCTCCTACGACGCGCTCGCCGCTCGTCTCGTGGCCGATGGACAGGTGCTGGAGTACGCGATAGACGATCGGTAAGCCCAACGCGTGCGTGCGGTGCTGCCGACCATCGCCGTGGAAGATGACGGAAGTGGAGTCATGAGCCGAGACTGCAGGCAAACGACGTTGATCCGGAACTGGATCATCATCATCGGAGTAGGCTTGCTCTTCGCTGGGATTCTGATCGATCGTGGCCGCCCGTCGGCGGAGCCAGTCGACCGCCCCACGGCACCGCGACCGAGTCTCCATGCCGTACCTGCCGGGGATGTTGCCGCACTGAACACGGCAGCCCCTCGCCGGGTGCCGAAATCACTCGAGCCGATGCTTCTGCCTGACGATCGACCGGCGGTCGTGTTGTTTCTGAGGGCGAGCTGCGGCTGCAGCGCAGATTTCGCCCGGTGGTTCACCGCGATCGAGCCATACCTCCGTCCCGCAGCCTCGTGCATCGCTGTCATCGAAGGCGACGACAAAGAGGCCGCGTCATTTCTCGAGGTCACCGCGATGAAGGTCCCGCATCTGGTCGATCCTGATGGCGGACTCGCGGCGGTTTGGGGAGTGACCAAAGCCGGCTGCATCGCGCTTGTTCGCCCTGATCGCACTGTCGAGGTAATCTGGCCCGGGATCTCGCGGCAGGGGTTCCGTGACCTCGCTGTCCGTCTCGGTGATGCACAATTGCTGCCTGACGATTCGCTGATTGTTCTTCCCGGAGCGGCCACCGCAGGGTGTCCGATCGCATCCACGCCCTCGCCTTCGACTCCCGGAGTCTCCCGATGAACGACCCTTTTTCAGTCAAACTCGCCCGCCGTCATCTCTTCCGCTTCGGAGCCGCCGGTCTCGTGGGGGCCGGTGCCTTTGGCATGAGTCGCTTTGTGGGCGGAAAGCAAGCCGTCGCTGCGGTCTCCGACGGCACTGTCGTCGAAGACGCGCGATACGAGGGGTTGCGGGAGCGGCTCGGCCGTTCCATTCTTCTCACGCCGCAGAAACTTGGGGGCGGCACACACGCAGTGGACCTGGCAGCCCAGAAGACGCTCGCCTGGATCTCCTACTGGAACTATGGCGACAGCTGCCCGATCTCGCACCATCTGGCCGCATTTCCGGCTGACTCTGGCGATCCCTACAAGGGCTTCGAGTTCGTGAACTCGACCCAGGGGGGAGACAACGTGCTGATGTACGGTATCCGAACGCGGATCCGTGAGAATGGCATGCTCGGCCAAGCCGGACAGGGCAACCACATCTACCGCGTCGGCTACGACGGCAAGACCGGACAAATGGACCTGCTCGAGGATATTGCCGAGACCACCGGCATCGGCCTCGGGGTGCACACCGTCCCCTTTCCGGACGGCACCGGCTTCGCTGTCGGCGATGGGCAGAAGGATGTCGTGGCCTTCTTTTCACGGGCTCGCGGCAATGAAAAGACCACGGTGCTCAACGCCTTCCGGGCCGACTGGCAGCCCAAGGCAGATGATCTCGGTTCGACGTGGATCAAAGGCGGGCGAATCGTTCTGACCCGGTTGGAGCCGAGTCTCGATCTGGGGCGGTACGACTTGGAAGGTACGAACGGCAACAAGATCAACTTCGAGATGGCCCCGATGGCTGAACTCCGCGTGGAGCGGGGGCAGATTCCCGGCAGCGATCCTCGTGGACTCACCGGGCTCGACTTTTGCCTCCACGATCCCGGCAACCGCTTCTCGCTGATGGGGCTGCGGATGTGCGGTGGTGGATTTATCGTCGATCGGCGGACTTGGGAGCCTGTCTGCTTTGTCCAAGCCAACGAGGGGATCCAAGACAACTTTCCTCTCACGAAAGTGTCGAGTTCCCCCGATACCTGGGTTGTGGATCTGCCTGCCATCGGCAACCCGATCCACGAATCGGGCTTCCATCCCCACGGCAACTATCTCTGCATGATGAACAATCTGCGGGCCAACAACGTGGCGGTGTTTGACACGTCGAACGAGGATCCGCGGAAGTGGAAGCGGGTCACGTTCGTGAAGGATTCAGAGTGGCAGGGTGAGTTTCCCTCGCCGTTTCACCTCAATTACTCCATCGATGGCACCAAGTGCTTCTTCACCGTGCTGCGGCCGAAGCCGATGAAATCGGATGTGGTTGTGGTCGACACGAAGACGTGGAAGATCATCAAGAAGTTTCGCAACGTCGGGGTCGACGCCCAGACCACGTGCACGACGTACGACGGTGCGTATGCAATCGTGATTTTTTCCGGATTCCAGCGGATGGAGTCTGGGGCCTTTGTGTTCCGGCAGGACACGCTGGAGCAGGTCGGCTACATGCCGAACTTTGGTGGCCACCACGACTGCGTGATCGTGCCTGCGAAGGTGGAGGATTTAAAATACAGCCGCAGCTGCACGGTGTGACTGTGGGAAGCGGCGGCACGCACCTCCCCGTGCTCGTGAGGATGGCGGTGATCGACGTCACCCGCCGACCATGGAGACTTGGCTTTCTGGCTGCCGGGATCGCCTTTGCCGGCGCAGCGTCGTTCGGATCGCTCGTTTTTCAGGCCGCAATCGGTCAATCCCTGGAGCGGAGCCTGGCGCGACTCGGGGCGGATGCCATGATCCTTCCCGCCGGAGTGACGGCCAATCTGACGCCGGTGCTGCTTACCGTCGAGCCGTCGGCGGCCGTCTTGAGGACCGAGACCCTTGCACAGTTCGCCGCGCTCCCGGTCGTCGAGTCGCTCGCCGTGCAGCGGTCGCTCGCGGTTGCTGACGCAACTGGACATCTGCCGATCGGCATCGTCATCTTCGATCCCGCGGCCGACCTGGCCGTGCTGCCCTGGGTTGAGGAGCGGCTCGAGCGGCCGTTCGGAATCGGCGATGTTGTCGTGGGCGGTCGGCGGCCCGAGGCGGTCGGCGAGCGGCTTGTTTTTCAGGGAGTCGACCTGGTGGTGCACGGACGGCTGGGGCTCACCGGTGCCGGGCCTTTCGAGCGGTCGATGTTTATGGGTTCCGATACCGCCCGGCAGCTCGGTGAGGCGAAAGTCGTCACGGCTGACGGCGATCCGTTTCCCAGTGCGCCGCTTGTGAATCCGAGCGGTGCGCTCGTGCGGCTTGCGAGAGGGCGGGGCCCAGAGGAACTTCGGTTCGCTGCGGCGACCGTGCCCGATGCGCAGCTGGTTGTCGGCAGCGGAAGTCGGATCGAGATTCGCCAGGCCGTGGCGGCTCTTGCCGATAGTTCTCGGGTCATCCTTCTCCTGGCACTTGCCGCTCCGACCGTGCTGGTCGGTGTGGCGTATACAGGGATGTTGGCCGAGCGGCGACGGGAGCTTGGCATGATGTTGGCACTTGGAGTTCCTCGCCGCGACATCGTGGCAACCGTTGCCGTCGAGGCCGCCGTGGCGGCTCTTGCAGGTGTGATTGCCGGCATGGTCATCGGTGCCTTGGTGATCGCCGGATTCGTCCGCACGATCGGCTTCTCACTCGCACAGCAAGCGATTCAGTTCGCACTCCCGCCATTGGGTGACCTCGCCCGCTACGCGGCCATGAGTGGTGCCTTCGTGGTGGTGGCGGCAATCATGGGGGCCGTGCTGGCTGCGTGGCTCGCCTCGAACCGGCAGCCATGGGCACTGCTTCGCGGTGACTCTGTATGACCAGTCCGCCAATCGTCGAGGCTCGGGCCGCGAGTCTCGGCTACCACACGCCTCGTGGCCGGATCCTCGCTGTCGATGAGGCGAGTCTTGCCATCCACGCGGGCGAGTGTGTCGCGATCTTGGGTCGATCGGGGTCGGGCAAGTCGACGCTGCTGGCACTCTTGGCCGGGTTGTGTGATCCGACCTCGGGCGAGGTGTTGTTCGCCGGCCGTCCGTGGCGCACCCGAACGCAGCGGGAACGCGCGGCGGCATGGGCTCGCGACATCAGCCTGCTGTTCCAGGATGCCGGTCTCCTGCCTGGTCTGCGGGCGATCGACAACATTCTGCTGCCGGCGGTGCTGGCGGGGCGGTCTCAGGCCGAAGCCACTGCGCGGGCAGAGGAACTGCTCGGGCTGGTTGGCCTGTACGATCGGTGGGATGCCTACCCGGCCGAACTCTCGGGTGGGCAGCAACGTCGGGTCGCGCTCGCACGCGCACTCGCCGCGGAGCCGGCGATGATGTGCGTCGATGAGCCCACCAGCGACCTTGACGGACTTGCCGCCCGCGAGATCGCCACAATCCTCGAACGAGCGC
>JBIKNV010000215.1:0-5279 GCA_044358475.1 Pirellulales bacterium
TCATCACGACCCGCGATTCACGATGCTCGTCGACATGAATGGCCGGGTTCTCAAGCAGGATTCAATGTTCCTTGGTGCCCGGCTCACGTTCGTCCGACGGTCCGACGATGACGCCCAACAACTCGCAGTACGAATCGATGACGAGGAAGCGGGAGGAGATCCCCAGCTGAAGGACGATTCTACGGCATCGCCGCCGGCAGCCCTGAAGGAGGAGACGGCTGGATGATCGAATTTGACCATGTTTCGCGAAGCTACGGCAGGAAGCTGGCTGTCGACGACCTGTCGCTGTCAATTCCCCGTGGTGAACTGTTCGCCCTGCTCGGGCCCAATGGTGCTGGCAAGACGACCACGATCAAGATGCTCGTCGGCCTCCTGCGGCCGTCAAGCGGGGCGGTTCGCGTCTGCGGTCACGACGTTGCCCAGTCGCCTCGTGAAGCGCACATGCATCTTGGCTATGTGCCCGACGAACCATGCCTCTACGACAAGCTGACCGGCCGCGAGTTTCTCTGGTTCATCGCCGACATGTTCGGCATGCCGCGGCACGTGGCGACGCGGCGGATCGCCGAGGAGATCGAGCACTTCGAACTCGCCGAGTTCGCCAATGACCTCGCGGAAAGCTATTCGCTCGGCATGAAGCAGCGGCTCGTCTTCGCCGCGGCGCTTCTGCACGATCCGAGCGTCCTGGTGCTCGACGAGCCGATGGTGGGCCTCGATCCGCGGAGTGTGCGGATCGTGAAGGATCTCCTCCACGAAAAGACGCACCAGGGCATGACCGTGTTCATGTCGACGCACACGCTGGCCATGGCCGAGGAAATGGCCGATCGGATCGGGGTCATGGTGCGTGGCCGCATGCAGTTCCTCGGCACCGTGATGGAACTTCGCGAACACATGGCGATCGAAAGTACGAGCCTCGAACAACTCTACCTGCAGTTCACGACGGGCCGGCCCGATGCCCCGTCGGCCGAACCGGCGAGGGAGCAGGGCTGACATGACCGCCCCCGCGCTCCTTGCCGGTGACACTCGGCTGTTGTCCCACGATGCAGAGGCTCGTGTGTTCCTCCGCCTACGGGCGACGCTGGCCTGGCGAACCATCCAATGGATGTTCGGCCACGCCCGCCTGAGGCTCACGCTGGTGATCCTCCTGAGCATCATCTTCTGGGCATCGCTCTATGGGCTGTTCCACGAGGCATTCGCCTTTCTCGATTCGCTCCATGCCGAGGTCATCTCGCTGTTGTTCAACGCGTTCTTTGCTTCCCTGATGGTGATGCTCGTCTTTTCCAACGGCATCCTCACCTACGGCAGCATGTACGCGTCGCCGGAAGCCAAACTGCTCCTGACGCTGCCGGCCCGCTCAGAGTCGATTTTTGGACACAAGTTTCGCGAGTCGCTTTGGTTTTCCTGTTGGGGTTTCGTGCTCCTGGGAAGTCCGATGCTGGCCGCCTACGGCGTGGTGCGGGAGGCGCCGTGGACCTACTACACGCTGCTTTTTCCCTTCATGATCTCGTTTGTCATCATCCCGGCGACGATCGGCAGCATCTGTTGCATCGCAATGGCGGCGTGGCTGCCAAGGCTGCGGTTTCATGCGGTTGCCATCGTCCTCGCAGTGGGCAGCGCTGCGGCGATCTGGCTGGGATGGTCGCTGATCCGTTCGGTCAACAAAGAGGGCATCACGACGGCCTGGTTCGAGGAGACGCTCTCCCGGATGTCGATCGCCGAACACAAGCTCCTGCCAAGTTGGTGGCTCTCAAGCGGATTGATCGAAGCCGCCCGCAAAGGCACTGATGCCGCGAATGCCCGGGCGTCGTTTATCGAGTCCCTCAAATTCTTAGCCCTGCTTGTCTCCAACGGGCTCCTGCTCCAGGTGGCTGGAGGATGGGTGGCCCGGTCGGCCTACCGCCTGGGCTACAGCCAGATCGCGGGCGAGGTTCCTGCACGCCGCAATCGCCAGATCAGCCGGTTCGACGACTTCCTCACCAACATCGGCTCTCGTCGGCGCCGTCCCCTGCGACTGCTGCTGGTGAAGGACCTGCGGATTTTCCGCCGCGACATCGCGCAGTGGTCGCAGTTTGCGATCTTCTTCGGGCTCTTGGGGCTCTACTTCTTCAACCTCCGCTGCTTCAACTACACCCACACGTACCGGTCGATGATCGGGTTTCTCAACCTGGCCGTGGTGGGTCTGATCCTCTCCACCTTCACCACGCGGTTTGTATTCCCGATGATCAGTCTTGAAGGACGGCGTTTCTGGATCCTCGGGCTCCTCCCGGTGCATCGTGACGAGATCGTGTGGTCGAAATTCCTCTTCTCTTTCATCGGCGGCCTTCTTCCCTGCAGCCTCCTGGTCTTGCTGAGCGATTCGATGCTCGGCGTTTCACAGGGGCTGCTCGTCGTGCATGAAATCTGCTGCCTCATGCTCTGCATGGGACTGTCCGGAATCGCGGTCGGGCTCGGGGCCAAGATGCCCGATCTGCGGGAATCGTCTCCGGCCAAGATTGCCTCCGGTTTTGGTGGCACTCTCAGCCTCGTGATGAGTTCCCTGTTCATCATTTTCACGGTGATGGTGGTGGCTTTGCCGGTGCACGTGTTTGCCGCCTTGGCGGCGATGGCGCCACCCGGCCGGAGTCCCTTCAGTTGGGCCGCCGGCCCCTGGGGCATGACCATCAGCGTCAGCGTGGTCGTGGTCGTCGGCTTCCTCGTGACGTTTATCCCCCTGGCGCTCGGTCTACGGGCCTTCCGGCAACTGGAACCGTAACGGTCACGCCGGGTCACCGGCGGGTTATCCTCGGCTCGCGGCTGCGGTTCTATCATGAGAAAGCGATGAACGCCTCATGACACGCCGCCTCTCCCCACCCGTATCCCGCCCTCGTCGTCACGGCGACAAGGATCCGCGGGTGGGTGCCGTTCAATATCTCAATACCCGGCCGTTGGTGCACGGGCTGGCGGCGTCAGGCGTCACACTTTCGTATGACCTGCCAAGTCGTCTCGCCGACCGACTGGCCGCTGGTGAACTCGACGTCGCCCTCATCCCATCGATCGAGTTGTTTCGCGGTGACCAGTACCGGGTCGTCTCCGATGCCTGCATCGGCTGCCGCGGGCCCGTCATGAGCGTGAAACTTTTTTTTCGCACGGCTCCCGAGCGGGTGCAGTCGCTCGCCGTTGATGAGGGATCTCGTACCAGTGCCACGTTGGCGCGGATCTTGCTGGCAGAGCGATTCGGCGTCGAGCCGAGGGTGGAGGTTCTGCCCATCGGCGCCGGGGTCGGGCAGACGTCAGCCGATGCCGTGCTCTTGATCGGCGATCGGGCTCTCTCCATGCCCCCCGGAGAGGCTTCGTTTCAACTGATTTGGGATCTTGGCGACGAATGGTGCCGGTGGACGCAACTGCCCTTCGTGTTCGCCGTGTGGGCGGCTCGCGCGAGCCTCGACGCTCGCTCGATAGAACCGCTCCTTGCTCGGGCCCGAGACTCAGGCCGTAGCAATCTCGCCGCCATTGCCGCGGCCGAGGCGGCCGGCCACGGCCTCACGGTTCCGCAATGCCTGAGCTATCTTCGCGACAACCTCCACTACGAACTCGGCTCCGCCGAGCGCGAAGCCCTCTCGCTCTTTTACGCCCTGGCCGCCAAACTATCGCTCGCCCCGGCAGACCTCGATCTGGCCACCTCCCTTTCCTCTGCTCCCGCTGCCCGATGACCAACGCCAGCTTCCATCAGATCCTCGCCGACACCGTGTCTGGCGAGCGGCTTTCGAACACCGATGCCGAACGTCTGCTGGCTGCCCGCGATCTGGCATCGATCGGCCGCGCTGCCCATGCCGTGACGCAGAGGCTGCACCCGGAGCCGTATCGCACATACAACATCGATCGCAACATCAACTACACCAACGTCTGTACGGCCGTCTGTGATTTTTGTGCCTTCTACAGACCGCCCAAGCACGCCGAGGGATACGTACTCGACCGCGACGTGCTGCTCAAAAAGATCGAGGAAACGGTGGCCCTCGGGGGCGACCAAATCCTGATGCAGGGCGGGCTCCATCCGACACTCGCGCTCGAGTGGTATGAGGACCTGCTCCGCGACATCAAGGCCCATTTCCCCGAGGTCAACATCCACGGCTTCTCACCGCCGGAGATTCACCACTTTACAAAGGTCTCCAAGCGGCCCCTCCGCGAGGTGCTCGAACGGCTCGCACGTGCCGGGCTTGGTTCGTTGCCCGGTGGAGGGGGCGAGATCCTGGTCGATCGTGTACGGCAGGCGATGACCAGGGGCAAGGTGCTTACCGACGACTGGCTCGAGGTCCATCGGCAGTGGCACCTGCTCGGTGGCAAGAGCACCGCCACGATGATGTATGGCCACATCGAGACGCTCGCGGAGCGGGTCGAACATCTGGACCGCCTGCGGCAACTCCAAGACGAGACGGGTGGGTTCACCGCCTTCATTTGCTGGTCGTTCCAGCCCGATCACACGGAGATGGATGACATTCCTCCGGCAGGTGCCTTCGAATATCTCAAGACACAGGCCGTGGCCCGGATGTATCTCGACAACTTCCCGAACATCCAGTCGAGCTGGGTCACCCAGGGCCGGGAGATCGGCCAGTTGGCCCTGCTCTTTGGTGCAAATGACATGGGCAGCCTGATGATTGAGGAGAATGTCGTCAGCGCCGCGGGCACCGTGCATCACCTGACGCTCGACGAGATGAAGTCGGCCATCTCGGAACTCGGCTGGATTCCCCGGCGTCGCAATGTGTTCTACGAGGTTCTGGATGACGCACCGGCGGTCGGGATCTCGGCGACCGTTCAGCCGAGCTTTGATCTCCCGGTCGTCTCGGCTGCCCCGTGACACGCGATCGCAACGACGCCGTGACGCTCCGCTGTCGGCAGGTCGTGCCGATGCGGGGACGGCAACTGGATGGCGGGTGGATTCGGATCGAACGGGGCCGAATCACGGCAATGGGGCAGCGACGTCCACCGGACTCAGCCGTCGACCTCGGCGATGCGATCATCCTTCCGGGCCTCGTGAACGCCCACACGCACCTCGAGTTTTCCAACCGTAGGAAACCGCTCGATCCGTCTGGTGGGCTGCCGTCCTGGATCGAGCAGGTCGTGCACCTGCGGCGGAACCGCGCGGCAGACCAGACGACGGATCGTCTTGGGCCCGCGGGAGCCATCGTCCGCGGCCTCGCTGAATCGGCAGCCGGCGGCGTCACGACGATCGGCGAGATCGCGACGCTGGCTCCCGCAGCGGCATACGCCACCTTCGCCAAAAACTGCCCGCGCGTGCGGGTGTATCG
>JBIKNV010000216.1:0-5278 GCA_044358475.1 Pirellulales bacterium
CGTGGCCGGAGGCGTGGCAGGCTGGGCGATCGGCTGGGGCCTCTGGTCGGCGCTGGCGCCACTGTTTTTCCGGTACGTGCCCGGCTTTTCAACGGAGAAGTTTGATTCCGTTGAACGTCTTTTTCAGGCGAACGCCGGCTGGGCGATCTTCTCGGCTGCCTTCACGCCGATTCCGTACAAGATCTTCACGATCGCAGCGGGTGTCTGCTCGGTGCCGCTGCTGACGCTGGTGATTGCGTCGGTACTGGGGCGAGGTGCGCGGTTTTTTCTCGTCGCGGCCGTGATGCGGCTTTTTGGTGCCCGCGCCCGCGATTTTCTCGACCGGTATCTCGAACTGGTGACGATCGGGCTGGGTCTGCTCCTTGTCGGTGGCTTTCTCGTCGTCGGCTGGCTGGCAAAGTAGCGGCGGAGCCCGGGGCGGCCCGCCGGCTTGCGCCTGGCGGCTGAGTGTGGGGAAAGCTTGCGCCCTGCGGCTGGCTTCGCAAAACATTCTGGGCGGGCGGTGCAGGGAGGCGCGGTGGTTCGCCGCGTTCCACTCAGCCCCGGGCGCAAGCCCGGGGGCTGCGGCGGCGTTGGGTGGTGATTCATCCCGCCGGCTTGCGCCTGGCGGCTGAGTGTGGGGAAGGCTGGGCCCTGCGGCTGGCTGGGGGGCCCTCGACTCCGGCTTCATAGATCGCGAAACACGGCCTCGAATTCGCTGCGGGTGCGGGACGTGATCGTCTGTACGTCGGCCGCGAGCGCGGCCGCGTCGCCGTAGCCGAGCAGGTGGGCGAGCTTCCGCTGTTCTTCTGCATCGGCCGGAAAATCATGACGGGCCGTGGCGTCGAGCAGCCGCAGCCGCCCTTCGATCAGCCGCAGCGTGCGGTACGATCGGGAGAGGGCGTCGAACTGGGCATCGGTGAGATGGGCCTTCTCGCGCAGGCCGCGCAGGGCGGGAAGCGTCTCGGTGGTCCGCAGCTGCGGGTCGGCGCCGCCGTGCACGAGTTGCAACGCCTGCGCGATGAACTCGATGTCGACCACGCCCCCCGGGCCCCGCTTCAGGTTGGTCGGCTTGGCCCCCTCCTCCATCCGATATCGCATGTCGTGGATCGAACGCATTTCGTCGGCCGACCACCGACGCTCGTAGGTGGCGCGGTTGATGATGCGGCGGACGCGGTCGGCGGCCGGCTTCGCCCCCAGCACGACCCGTGCCTTGAGCAGGGCCTGTCGCTCCCAGACCGCCGCGGGGCCGCCTTCCGCAAAGTAGCGTTCAAACTCGTCCAGTGAAATCGCTGCCGGGCCGCTGCGACCGCTGGGGCGGAGCCGTGAGTCCATGTCGTAGAGACGACCCAGCGGTGTGAACGTGTTGAAGACCCGCATCGTCCGCTGGGCCAGTTCGCTGAAGAAGTGCGCGTTGGTGGTGGCCTCGGTGGACCGGCGGGTCCGCCGCGTGTGAAACGACAGTCCGTCGTGGTCGTAGAGAAAGATGATGTCGATGTCGCTGGCGTAGTTCATCTCCCGGCCGCCACACTTTCCCATCGCCAGCACCACCGGCCCCGCCCGTACCCCCACGGTTTCCCCCTGCCCGGCCATCGGTTCGCCGAGCCGCTCCACCAGCTTCGCCTCCTCGTGGGTCACGACGGTCCGCACCGTCGCCTCGGCGATTGCCGTCAGCGCCGCGGAGATCTCGCTCGTCTCGAGACGGCCGAGGATGTCGCGGACGCCGACCCGCAACTGCTGGGAAGCCTTGAAGGCGTGGAGGATCGGCTGTATTTCGACCGCACCGCGACAGAGTTCTCCGAGACTCGCATCGAGCGACTCGGCGCTCGGCAGTCGTTCGATGAGCAGGCTGTCGAGCAACTCGTCGATCATGCCCGGGTTACTTACCAGCAGCCGGGCGAGGAAGGGGCTCGATGAGCAGAGCTTCACGGTGAGGTCGAGGGCCGGTGGTGAAAAGCTGAACAGCTCCCAGAGCACGCCCTTCCCGCCGAGCGAGTCGGCCACGGCATCGAGGTTGGCGAGCGTGGCGTCGGGATCGGGCGTATGGCCGATGACGGTGAGCAGCCGGGGGGCAATGGCCGCCAGAAAGTGGCGGCACCGGCGGGAAGACAAAAATCGCACCTTCTCTTCGCCGAGCGAGGCGAGCATTCGCCGGGCCGTGGGAATGTCGCGAAATCCGTGCACCGCGAGCACTTCCCGCATCCGTTCCTCATCGGGCTCTGGATCGAGCACGAGATCGACCTCGGGCTCGGGCTGCGTGTCATCGGGGAAGGCGTCGTGGAGGAGGTGGTCGAGGATCTTGCGATTGAGGCTCGCCGCTTCTGCCAGGGCCTTCTCCAGTGCCGCGCGGCCGGCATCACCTGGCCCAAAGCCGGCACGGATCGCCAAGCGGCCCCGTTCCGCGGCGGTGGATGGGAGGCGGTGGGTCTGCACGTCGTAGAGAATCTGGAGGCGGTGTTCGATCATCCGCAGCAGCGTGTAGGTCCGCTCGAGGATCGATCGCTCCTGATCGGTGAGGCTGCCGGTCTCGGCCAGCCGCCGGATCGCCTCGAGTGTGTTGCCGGTGCGGACGCGGGGCGTGGCGCCGCCGTTGAGCAACTGTAGGAATTGAATCGTGAACTCGACATCGCGGATGCCGCCCCGACCGTGCTTCACGTCACAGCCGTCGCCGCCGGCCCGACTGGCCCGCTGTTCGATCTGTCGCTTGAGCGACTTGATACCGCTGATGTCAGCCGCCGAAAGCCAGTGGCGGTAGATCCAGGGCTCGAGTTCCGCGAGCACGCGGCTCCCGATCGCTTCATCGCCCGCCACGCACCGACCCTTCACCCAGGCCTGCCGCTCCCAGGTGCGGCCCGACTGATCGTAGTACTGCAGGAGTTGGTCAACGGGCATCACGACCGGCCCGGTGGAGCCATGCGGCCGCAGCCGCAGATCCACCCGGTAGGCAGTCCCGAGCGGCGTGGTTTCCGTGAGCAGGCGGACTGTCTCCCGGACCACCCGCTCGAAGAATTCGAGCGTGGAGCACGGCTTCGGCCCGACCACGCGGCCGTCACCGGAGCAGACAAAAACGAGGTCGATGTCGCTGGAGTAGTTGAGCTCACTCCCGCCGAGTTTGCCGAGCGCGAAGACGGCGATCGTGGCCGGTCCGCCGTCGTGGTTCAGCGGGGTGCCACGCTGCCGACTCACGCGTGCGACCGCTGCCTGCAGGGCCGCCGCCACGACGCAGTCGGCCACGTGGGAGATCTGGCCCGCGACCGTCTCCAGTCGCTGGCTGCCGACAATGTCTCCGTAGGCGATGCGGAGCGTCTGCCGCCGCTTGAACCGCCGGAGCGCCGCCAGCACGGCCTCGTCGTCTTCGAGCAGGCCCATCTCGCCCGCGAGCGCCGCGGCAAGCGCCTCCTTCTTTTCCGGGCGGCCACCGCCGAGGCGAATTTCCTCCCAGGCTTCCGGGTCGGTGATCACGACCTCGGCGAGATAGGGGCTGGCGGAAAACAGCCGGGCGAGGATCGTGAGCGACTCCGGATCCCGTTGGAAGAGAGCGCCGGCGGAAAGTGGACTGCGGACCGCGGCGAGGAACCGCTCCAGCGACACGAGCACGCGGTCGGGGTCGCTCACCTCCGGCAGGATCGACGCCACGTGGGTGGCGATCGCCGCAATGAGATCAAACGTGAGCCCCTGTTCGGCGAAGCCGCTCAGGGCGCGGTGGGCGATCGAGGGATCAGCAAGCCCGGCCGACCGGCCCCACGCCGTTGCCGCCGCGGGTTCGTCGATCAGCCGCTGCGCGTCGGAGGGGGAGAGGGAGGGCATATCATGTCACGTGGGCAGCTTGATCGAGTGGAGCGTGGGCGGCTGGGGGGCCGCTTCGTCCGAGTAGCGGAGCGCGTCGAGCGGCACGGCGTCGGCGACGCCAGCGGCGACGGTGCCGGCGAGCGACCAGGCACCGGCCGACTCGATGTCGACGTCGACCAGTCGGCCGACCAGCCGCAGCGGCGCGTCGAAGACGACGATCCGGTCGCACATCGTCCGCCCGGTGAGCTGCGCCACGCCGTCGGGCCCAGGATTGACCGCCCGCTTCTCATCCCGCGTGGAAAGGCCCTCCACGAGCACCTGCTGCCGCGACCCGATAAACCGCCGGTTGCCGGCCAGGCTCACCTCGGCCTGGGCCTCGAGCAGCGCGTTGTTGCGTTCCTTCTTGACCGCCTCAGGCACGTCATCGGCCTGCCGCTCAAAAGCCTTCGTGCCGGGCCGCGGGCTGTACTTGAAGATAAATGAGTTTTTGAAGCCGGCCGAGCGGACCAGGTCGAGCGTGGCCGCGAACTCGGCGTCGGTCTCGCCGCAGAAGCCGACAATGAAGTCGCTGGTGACGGCCGCGTGGGGCAGTTCCTCGCGGACGCGGCCGAGCATCTCCATGTATTCACCGATCGTGTAGCCCCGCTTCATGCGGGTGAGCACGTCATCGGAGCCGTGCTGGGCTGGCACGTGCAGGTAGTGGCACACCTTCGGAAGGTCGCGAACGGCGGCGATCAGGTCGGGGGTCATGTCCCGCGGATAGTTGGTGACGAACTTGATCCGGTCGAGCCCGTCGATGGCATCGAGCATCACGAGCAGATCGGCCAGCCGCGTCGTCTTGCCCCCGTCGGCCCACCGGTAGCTGTTGACCGTCTGGCCGATGAGCGTGATTTCGCGGCAGCCCTCGGCAACAAGCTTCTTCGCTTCGGCGAGCATGGCCTCCGGTGGTCGGGCCTGCTCCGGCCCCCGCACCCGCGGCACCACACAGAATGCGCAAAACTTGTCGCAGCCGGTCTGCGTGCGGATGAAAGCCTGGAACGGCGTGGGCCGCATCGCAGGATCGCGGTCGGGGTCGTAACTCTCGAAACTCTGCGCCACGGCATCACGGGAGCCCGCCTTGCGGTCGAGGCTCACCTCCATCTGCGGACCGCCGCCGCCAAGCACGAGGTCGACGAGCCCCGGCACTCGATGCAGCTGGCCGGGGCCGACGACGAGGTCGACCCACGGTGCCCGCGCCCGGATGAGTGCCTGATCTTTCTGAGCCATGCAGCCGAGCACGCCCACGACCAGAGCGGGCCGCTTCTCCTTCTCGCTGCGAATGCGGCCCAGGGCCGAGTAGATTTTGTCTTCGGCATGCTGGCGGACGGAGCAGGTGTTGTAGAAGACGGCGTCGGCCTCGGCGGTGGTGGCGGCCATCTCCCAGCCCTGTCGGCGCAGCGATGCCACGACGAGCTCACTGTCGAGCACGTTCATCTGGCAGCCGACCGTTTCAATCCACAGGCGTTTCACA
>JBIKNV010000016.1:0-16782 GCA_044358475.1 Pirellulales bacterium
TTTCCCGCTGCAGGCCCCCGGGCTCGCGCCCGGGGCTGGCTGGGTTTTGCACACATAGCCGCCAGGCGCGAGCCGGCGGGCTGCCCCGCGAATATGCGTATTTCCCGCTGCAGGCCCCCGGGCTCGCGCCCGGGGCTGGCTGATGGCGGGAAAGGAAACCGAGGCCAGGATGGCGGGGTTTCCGTAAAGCCAGAATGTCCCGGCGTGGACGAGCAAGGCGGAGTGCTCGTCCACGCCATTGGGACACCCTTCTGGATCACTACTCAGATCGGGCCATCACGAAGCCGTGATAGGCCTCGTTGCCGTGCTCACCGATGTCGAGCCCCTCGATCTCCTCGGATGCACTCACCCGCAGGCCGACGACGGCCTTGATTATCAGCCAGCAGATGGCCGAGACGGGCACAACGTACGCACCTACCATGAGCACCCCGACAAGTTGGGCGATCAATTGCTTCGTACCCCCACCGAAAAAGAGTCCGGCGGAAGGACCACCTACGGCGGCCCAGCCGACAGGTGTGTTTGCGACCGTACCGGTGAGATCACTCGTGGTGAACAGCCCTACGCAGAGTGTGCCGAAAATTCCACACACGAGATGCACGCTCGTGGCCCCCACTGGATCGTCAACCCGCATGCGATCGAAGAACAACACAGAGAGAACCACAAGCACTCCGGCGATCGCGCCGATGATCAGCGAGCACGACACGTTGGTGAACGCTGCACTGGCTGTAATACCCACGAGTCCAGCCAGGCAGCCATTAAGCGTCATGCCGATGTCTGGCTTCCCAAGAAGGAGCCACGCGGTGAGCGTTGCGGCGAGCGTTGCCGCTGCTGCTGCTGAATTCGTGTTTACGGCGACTTGAGAAGCCAAGGCTCCACCATCGGCGGCGACACCGAACGTGCTGCCGGGGTTGAATCCAAACCACCCAAACCACAGCACAAGGCAGCCGATAAACGCCGCCGTCATGTTGTGGCCTGGAATCGCATGCACTCGCCCGTCAGTCCCATACTTGCCGATCCGCGGTCCGAGAATGATGGCACCAGTAAGAGCCGCCCAGCCGCCGACCGAATGCACAGCCGTGCAACCGGCAAAATCCCAGAAATTCCACTCCTTGGCCAAGTAGCCGAAGCCCCATATCCAGTGGCCGGTGACCGGGTAGATCACGAGAGCCATCAGAAAACTAAAGAGGATGAACGAGTGATACTTAATTCGTTCAGCTACGGCCCCCGACACGATCGTCGCAGCGGTTCCCGCGAAAACGAGTTGGAAGAAGAACTTCGTCCAGAGTGGCACGCTCGCCCAGCTGATAGAGCCGTATTGCCCCTGATAGTTGCTGCCTACAGCGGGACTATTGTCTGCGGCTCCCACCATCCATGAGCCAGAGTTGCCGATCAGCGCGCCATCTCCGGCACCAAACATCAGATCCCAGCCAAAGATGTAATAGGCAACGCACGTTGCTGCGAAGACGATGAAATTCTTCGACAGAATGTTCACCGCATTCTTCGCCCGTGCGAAGCCTGACTCCACGCAGCCGAAGCCGAGATTCATGAAGAACACCAGCATGCCGCACACAAGCACCCAGACGGTGTCGGCTGCCACCCATAAATTTTTGTAGGTGGCTTCCATCGTGGGGGGTTCAGGTGCGGCGGGATCTTGTCCGAACGCCATGCCACCAACAACCAAAGAACCGCCAAAAACAAGTGCGACTACCGCCGCTGTGAGAAACGACCACCGTGTCATACGGTTGAAAACCATTACATGCCTCATGTCTGAGAAGGGAATCGTGCACCTCCGCTGTGCCGAAATCCGTACGACGCAGCCTCCTGCCGAGTCAGAATTTCCGCCGCGTATCGCTAGGGCAAGCCGCGTGCCAAAGATGAGCGGGGTGTGAAGAAAAATCGTGAGACTGCGTTTTTTGGCTTTTTTTAGCTGTTTTTTGGACGCGGTTTTCTTGTGTCGCGGAATTTCACGAGATGCGCTGCGGCGCCTGCAAGCATTCGCTGCCAGCAGTGTGGGCAGATCAAAACGTGACAACTGGCAGCGGCGGTTCGGGGGGCGGTGGTGCCCAGCCGGCCTGACGGGCCACGTCGGCATCGAGCGCATCGACGCGGCGGGCGTCGACAGCGATGCCAGCCCGCAGCAGAAAATTGCCGAGCAGTTGAAAGCCCTGTCGCGTAAGAATCGACTCGGGGTGAAACTGCACTCCATAGAGAGCGGAGCCTTCGTCGGCGACCGCCATGATCGTTCCAGAATCGTCACGGGCGATGACGGTCAGATCTGCAGGAAGCGAGGCCGGATCCACCACGAGCGAGTGATACCGTCCGGCGATCATCGGGCTGGGGATGCCGGCGAACAGATTGATGGCGTCGTGATGAATCGACGTGGCCCGGCCGTGGGTCGGTTCTGTGGCCCGCACGATGCGGCCTCCAGCCGCGACGGCGATCGCCTGGTGGCCGAGGCAGACTCCCAGGATCGGCACCCGACCACGAAGGTGCCGGACCACCTCGATCGAACAGCCGGCCTCGGCGGGCGTGCAGGGCCCCGGAGAGATCACGATCGCCGTGGGGGCGAGCGCCCCCACGCTGTCTGCATCGCTGGCATGGCTGGAAACGACCTTCGTTGAGCCCCCGAGCAGGTGGAGGCACCGCGCAAGGTTGAAGACGAAGCTGTCGCGGTTGTCGAGCACGACGATCACGGCATGCCCTCCAGCGCGGCGACCCGCGTGGGCGTGTCGAGCGCCGTGTCGATTGTGCGGAGCATGCCCTCGGCCTTGTGGAGCGTCTCCTCGTATTCAGCCGCCGGGTCGCTCCGTACGGTGATGCCGCCGCCCGCCGCGAAGGCGATCCGGTCGGGGGTCACCACGAACGTCCGAATGAGCAGATTGAAATCGGCTGCACCATCGAAGCCGAGGTAGCCGAGCGAGCCGCAGTAGGGGCCACGGGCGACCCCCTCGAGTTCGGAGATGATCTCGCAGGCGCGGTGCTTCGGGGCGCCGGTGATGCTGCCCCCGGGGATGGCCGCCTCCACCGCATCGAGGGCCTGCAAGCCGTCACGCAGTCGGCCGACCACGATCGAGACCAGGTGCTGCACGTAACGGTAGCGCTCCAGGCGACAGAGCGACTCCACGCGGACGCTCTCAGGTCGGCAGACCTTGGCGAGGTCGTTGCGCACGAGGTCCACGATCATCACATTCTCGGCCCGCTCCTTGTCGCTGGAGCCGAGTTCGTCGGCCGTGTAGAGATCAGCCTCGGGGCTGGCGATCGCGCGGCGAGTGCCTTTGATGGGATGCATTCGCACGGTGCCGCCGTTGACCTGGAGGAATCGCTCCGGTGACATGCTGGCGATGACAACCTCTCCGGCGTCGAAGTAGCCGGCGAACGGAGCGGGGTTGCAGGTGCGGGCCGCCTGATAGAGCCTGACAGGATCGATCGTGGCTTCCACGGCCAGTTGCTGGGCGAGGTTCACCTGAAAGATGTCGCCGGCACGCACATATTCGATTCCCGCGGCAACCATCTCGAGATACGCGTCGCGGGTGAACGTGGACCGGACGTGCCCGTGGGAGGGGAGAGGGTGAAGGCATTCGCGGGCTGAAGCGGTCGAGTATGGAGAAAAAGGCCATGAACGGCTTTTTCCCAGGGCAGATAGCACGGCTTCGAGCCGTTCGCTTGCCCGCTGACGGCGCGCCTGCGGACCGCGGGCCGGGATGCCCTGAGAGATCGCCCAGCCTTGGCCTGTGTCGTGGTCGAATGCAAAGACGACGTCATAGGCATGGAGTGACACGAGTGGCGCGGGGGTCATGCGGGACGGTGGTGCCGCAAGGCCGGCCGCGGCAAGCCCACACTCGTAGGAGAGCAGGCCGGCCAGGCCTCCCTGGAAGGGTGGCAGGCCGGGAATTGTTGTGCAGGTGAGGTCGGCCAGAAGATGGCGGATGGCGGCGAACGCTTGGGAAAGTTCCGCCGCGGGATCGGTGGCATCGCCGGGCACGCTGAGCGAGTGGATCGGATCGGCGGCCACGAAGGAAAAGCGGCCGAGCCGCGGCGGCGCGTTGGCCGCAGGAGGCTCGGCAGGCCGATCGGCGAGAGCGCTATCGAAAAAGACCGCATGCGGCAGGCGGGCGAGCCCCGCGAAGACGGCAGGAGCATCGACGGTGGGATCGATCTCGGCGACGAGGGCGCCCGAGGCCGTGAACCAGCGGCGGGTGATCGGGATCGTCATGACGGCTCGCCAACCGGTTCCGACTGGGTCGCTTTTTTGGCCACCTCGGCCGCAGCCTGCGACGGTCCGTGGGCGATCTCCGGCTGGGTGAGGTGGCCCCAGTCGAGGGCCTGATCCTGCCGATAGTCTTTGCCGAGCGTAAGCGCCGTCACCGCCTTGGCCACCTCGTAGCCGAGATAGAACGCATGCGACGGGTCGACGTCGTCGCGGCCAGCCTCGGCCACCTGGCGAAAGAGGAGGAATGGATCGCGGGAGGCGAGGTGCAGTCCGGCCCCCACCAGGTGGACCTCGCCCCGCTCGGCAAAGATCCGGAAGTTGGGGTCGCGGATCGCGGTGGCGATCCGATCGAGCTGGGCATCACCGAATTCCTGTGGCTTGCCCGATCGCAGCGTGACCAGCCCCGGCTCCACATGCTTGGGCAGCGTGCGGTTGGTGACGGCATGGTGGACGAGCCGCCGCCCGAGGTCGCATTCCTTCACGCTGCTTCTGGCCCAGTGAATCACCTCTGTCGTGAGCACCGAACGGATGCCCGTCTCCTGACAGAAGCCGAGCAGCATCACGTTGATGCCGGCCGAATCGACATCGGTGAGCTCGGTCAGGTTGCCGATGCCCATCATCATTTCGGCGTCGGGATAGCGGCGACGGATCTCGAGATAGCGACCAAGGCTGGCGGCAAACCCGAACCCTATCGGCTCGAGCACCGGGTCGAGTCGCAGCGGCACGCGTTCGTTGGCCAGCCGCTCGATCGTTTCGTCGAAGCCTTCGAGCGTGGCGGGCACGTCGGGCACGACAACGACCTCGCAGCCCCAGTCGGCTGCTGCGGCAACGTTGGTGGAATTGACGGAGAGCACGAGCGTCGCTCCGGCGCGGGTCGCGGCGATGATTTCGCGGGGCTCGAAGCTGTCGATCGACACCACGAACCCCTCGTCGACGAGCATCCGCACGGCGTCGCCCACGGCCGTCCACACGCTGCCAGGGTCGCAGCCAAGATCGATGCGGTCGGCGCCGTCGGCCCGCAGACGGCGGGCTTCTGCGAGAAGGTCGGCCGACGCGAGCCGTGGGGCATGGTTGATCTCGGCGATGATCTCGATACAAGAGTCGCCGTAGGTGGAAAGATCACGGGACTGCTGGCCGAAAAATTCGTCGAGCCGACGCAGATCCTCCGGCCCGCACTCGACGGGCACCGATGTCACCTCGGCAAAGGTTTCCAGCGGGCCGCGACAGGCGCCAGGGATCAACACGCGGCTGGTGCCCGGGGGCACCACGAGTCGTTTCGCGATCCATGGCGTCGTCATCAGCGCGGCGACGGTGATGTTGAGCACCTGGATCGAATACTCGAAGCCGACCCGCGGCGCGAGACGCTCGAGCACCTGCCGGAGCGAGTGCTCGGCGAGTTTGCCGGTGACAAAGTGAATGCGGGGCGGCGATGACACGGGCGCGTGTTTCCGATGTGACAGGTCGACTCTATTCTAAAGCATCATGATTCTCGAAGGTATCATCACGACGTGCGATGCGGCGGGGCAGATGCATCTGGCGGCGATGGGGCCCCATGTCGACGAAGAGGCCGGCCGCACCGGCGCGCTCGAATGGCTGTCGTTGCGGCCGTTTGCGACGAGCCAGACGGCGGTCAATCTGGCCGCGGTGCCGGAGGGGGTGTTTCATCTCGTTGACGATGTGCTGCTCTTTGCCCGGGTCGTGACCAAGTCGCTTGCCGAGCCGCCGCCGTGTCGGCCGGCCGAGCAGGTGCGTGGCTGGGTGGTCGAAGACGCCTGTCGGGCCTACGAGTTTCGGATCGAAGCGAGCGACACGTCGCAGGAACGGCGGCGGCACGAAGCACGCGTGGTGAGGATGCACGACGGACGGCCGTTTGTGGGATTCAACCGGGCGAAGCATGCCGTCGTGGAGGCGGCGATTCTCGTGACACGGATCCATCTGCTCGGGGCCGACGAGATCCGGCGGCAGATGACCGCCCTCGTGCCCTTGGTGGAGAAGACCGGCGGCAGTCGGGAACGCGCGGCGTGGGAGTTGATCGAGGGATATGTCCGCTAACAACGCATCACGCTCGAGCGTCATGTCAGGGATCGTCGAGGTGCGCACGCCCGGGAGGTTGCATCTGGGCATGATCTCCTTCGGCAATTCCGCCGTGCCGTCGTTCGGCGGCGTGGGCGTGATGGTCGCAGGGCTCGGCGTGGGGGTGCGGCTCACGCCGGCGTCGACGCTCACGGCGTCCGGACCGCTGGCCGATCGGGCCGTCGCCTTCGGCCGTCAATGTGCCGAGGCCTGGTCGTTGGGGCAGGTGGGCTGTGCGATCGAGGTCACTGCGGCGCCCCCGGCGCACGTGGGCCTCGGCAGCGGCACGCAGTTGGCTCTGGCCGTGGCGGCCGGGATGCGACAGGTGTTTTTGGTCGACGCGCCGCCGCCGGCAGAGAAGCGGTTCTCCACCGACGAGACCTTCCACCTGGCTGCCGCCGTGGGCCGCGGCCGACGGTCGTGCGTCGGCATCTACGGCTTTGCCGGTGGGGGGCTGATCTTCGAGGAGGGGCGGTTCGCCGGTGATCCTTGCAAACAGGTCTCGCCGCTGATCGCGCGTGTCGCCCTGCCGGAGGAGTGGCGATGCGTGGTGTTCATCCATCGCGACGCCGAAGGGCTCTTTGGCGACGCGGAGAAGGAGGCGTTTGCGCGTCTGGAACCGGTCCCGGAGAGGATTTCAGCGGAACTCTCCCGAATCGCCGCGGAGGAACTCATGCCCGCGGCGGAACGAGGAGCCTTCGATGCCTTCAGCGACGCGGTCTTTCGCTACGGCCGCCTGGCCGGAAAGCCGTTTGAGCCCGAGTCCTCGCGGCTGCCGTTCTATGAGGCCATCGGCGGCCTCATCCACCTCGTGGGCCAGTGCGGAATCCGCGGCGTGGCGCAAAGCAGCTGGGGGCCGGCCGTGATGGCCTGCTGTGAATCGCCGGGCTCGGCGGAACGACTTGTTGCCTCGTTGACCGACCGCGGTCTGGCCTCGCGATACGACATGATCGTCACGCGGTTCGACCGGCAGGGCGCGGAGTTGACCTACAAAAGACCGTAGGTGGCCAGCACGTCGCGGAGCTTCGCGGCGAGCGGTGTTTCTAAAGGCACCAACGGGAGGCGAACATCGCCGGTGTCACGGCCGAGCATCGCCATCGCAGCCTTGATCGGGATTGGGTTGCTGGCAAGGCCGAGAAGGTCGCGGCAGAGCGTGAAGAGCTTGTGGTGAAGCGACCGGGCCATGGCGAGGTCGCCGGCGTCGAAGGCGTCGAGGAGCGCCTTCATGTCGGCCGGCACGATGTTGCCGACCACCGAGATCACGCCCCGTCCGCCGATCGACAACAGCGGCAGCGTGAGGCTGTCATCACCGGAGAGCACCGTGAGGTCGGTGGCGCCGATAATCTGTGAGGCCTGATCCATCGACCCGGTAGCCTCCTTGACCATCGCGATGCCGGGTAGTTCAGCCAGCCGCAGGATCGTTTCCGGCTCGATGTTGCGGCCGGTTCGCGTCGGGATGTTGTACACACAGATCGGGATCCCGACGCTCTCGGCCAACGCCTTGAAGTGCTCGTAGATGCCCTGCTGCGTGGGCCGGTTGTAGTAGGGGCCAACGACGAGCGCCGCATCGGCGCCTTCCTTGGCGGCATACTTCGTGAGCCGCAGCGCTTCCGCCGTAGAGTTGCTGCCCGTGCCCGGCATGACGAGCAGCCGGCCGGCGGCAGCCTGGATGCTCTCGGCGATCACCCGTTCATGCTCGTCATGCGTGAGCGTCGGCGATTCCCCGGTGGTGCCGACGGGGCAGATTCCGGTAGTGCCCGCCTCGGCCTGGAAGGCGATCTGGCGGCGCAGGACGGGGACGTCGACCGTGCCATCGCGAAACGGCGTCACCATGGCGACTGAGAGACCAGCGAACTTTTCGGCGCGTGTAGTCATGGGGTGAGAAGATATGATTTTCGCCGCTGGGCGGCAAAGGGTGGCCGCCACGACGCCGGAAACGCCACCGAGGAAAAGCACGATGCGGGCAGGTGCGGCCGAGGCGATGAGACGGGTGGTTGCCTATGGAGGCCGGCCGGGCCGCGTCGGCGCCATCCTCGGGACGGGCCTCGGCGGGCTGGCGGACGGGCTCGACGACCGCTGGGCCGTGGCTGCCGTCGATACCGGCTGGCTACCGAAGTCATCGGCCACCGGGCATGCCGGAAGAATCGTCGGCGGTCGCCTTGCCGGCACGGATGTCGTCGTGCTCCAGGGACGGGTGCACGGCTACGAAGGATTTCCGGCCGAGACGCTCGCCCGCGGCGTCGAACTGCTGGCGGCTCTCGGGGTGACGACGCTGCTGGTGACCAACGCCTCCGGCGGGCTGCGGCCAGATATGCGCAGCGGAGAGTTGGTCGTGATGACCGACCACATCGATCTCGTCCGCGGCGGCTGGGCCCTGCCTACGACGCGCGAGGCGACGCCCTACGATGCCGTGCTTGCAGAAGCGGCAATGACCGCCACGCGGCACGCGGGCGTCGCGGCCCGGCCGGGCGTGTATGCGTATGTGCGGGGGCCAAGCTACGAGACACGGGCCGAATACCGGATGCTGCGACGGTTCGGGGCGGACGTTGTCGGCATGTCGACGGTGCCGGAGGTGCTGTCAGCCCGGGCGCTGGGGATGCGGGTGGCGGGCGTGTCGGTGGTGACGAATGTCGCGCGGCCCGACGCGGCGAGTCGGACCGATGCCGAGGAGGTATGCGAAATGGCGGGGGCAGCCGCCGACGGCGTCTGGGCGATTCTGCGAGCGATCGCCAATGCCTAGGGTGTCACGCGGCTCGGGGTTGCCCGTGCCAAACCACCATGCGGAGCAAGCCGCGAGTTGTTCCCAGGAAGCCGCAGGGCGCAAGCCCGCGGGATGGCGCAACGGCCGGCGTTGCTGCAGTCCACCGGGCTTGCGTTCGGTGCTTCCTGGAGGAGAACCTTTGCCCGCCTGGAGGGCGGGCTTACGAGAGCGAACGGAGGTTCGGGAAGAAACCTGACGTGTATTACACGTCGGCGTCGAAGACGCGGACCTTCGCCCAGGTCGTGGCATTTTCGGCGATGAACTGGTTGTGACGGTCGGCCACCTGGTAGGCCTCGTGGGCGGCGTGCGACTCGAAGACGATCAGAAGGGCGACGTCGAAATCACGGTCGTTCACCTCGCGGTCGTAGGCAGCACAGGTGCCGACCGAAAAATAGGTTTCGCCAGGGTGACCGGTGAGGTGTTTGCGGCAGCTTGCGACGAGTGCCTGAGCCGCGGCGGGGGAACGATCCTTGAGCGTGAAATAGACGGCGTGGGAAAGCATGCGATCTTCCACAGGGGAATCCTTGTTGGCTGGTGCTGAAGTGGTGCGCTAGTGCGAGGCGTCGCGGGCGGCCTGGGAACTGGCGGCGTCGGAGCCGGATGCCTCGCCCGCCCGCCGCGGCACGGCCGGCCCGATGATCCCCACGACCTCGGTGTCGTCGAGCATCTCCTGATTTTCGAGGGCCCCGGCCAACTGGTCGAGCTTGCCGCGGTTGTCGGTCAGCAGTTTCGTCGCCCGGGCGGCCGCCTCGTTGAGCAGCCGAAACACCTCCTCGTCGATGATCTGCGCGGTCCGCTCGCTGAACTCCCGCTGCTCGTAGACGTCGCGGCCGAGGAAGGGGTGTTCGTTGGAGGTGGCGCAGGCCACGGGGCCGAGTTTGTCGCTCATGCCCCAGTGGGCCACCATCTTCCGCGCAATCCGCGTCGCCTGCACGAGATCGTTTTCCGCGCCGGCCGAGTATTCGCCAAACACGAGCTTCTCGGCCGCTCGCCCCGCGAGGATGAAGACCAGCCGGTTGAGCAGGTCGGATTCGCCGATGTTCATCCGGTCCTCCTCCGGCACCAGTTGCGTCACTCCGAGTGCGCGACCGCGGGGGATGATCGTCACCTTGTGGAGTTTGTCGACGCCGGGCAAGAGCCAGGCGCCCAGCGCATGGCCGGCCTCGTGATAGGCGGTCATCTTCTTTTCGCGGCCGGTGAGCACCTCCTCCCGCTTCGGGCCCATCAGCACCTTGTCCCGGGCATAGTCGAAGTCGGAGGAATCGACCGCCATCTTGTCGTGCCGCGTGGCCCACAGGGCCGCCTCGTTCACCAGGTTGCGGATGTCGGCGCCCGTGAGGCCGACGGTGGCGCCCGCGAGGCGATCGAGATCGACATCGGCCGCGAGCGGCACGTTTTTGGTGTGCACCTGGAAGAGGGCCAGACGCGCCTTTTGGTTGGGGCGGTCGACGGTCACGTGGCGATCGAACCGGCCGGGTCGGAGGAGGGCCGGGTCGAGCACGTCGGGCCGGTTGGTGGCAGCCAGCACGATCACCGATTCCGACGGGCTGAAGCCGTCCATCTCGGAGAGGATCTGGTTGAGGGTCTGCTCCCGCTCGTCATGGCCGCCGCCGAGGCCGGCGCCCCGCACGCGGCCCACGGCATCGATCTCGTCGATGAAGAGAATCGCCGGCGACTGGTCTTTGGCCGTCTTGAAGAGGTCGCGAACCCGCGAGGCACCGACGCCGACGAACATCTGGATGAATTCGCTGCCAGAGATCGAGAAGAAGGGCACGCCCGCCTCACCGGCCACGGCCCGGGCCAGGAGCGTCTTGCCAGTGCCCGGTGGCCCCATGAGGAGCACGCCCTTTGGCACACGGCCCCCGAGCCGCTCGAACTTCTTCGGATCCTTGAGAAATTCGACGATCTCTTGGAGGTCCTGCTTTACCTGCTCGAGGCCGGCAACGTCGGCGAACGTGATCTGTTTGTCGGAGGCGGTGAACCGCTTGGCCGGTGACTTGCTGAAGCCGCCGAGGAAGCCGCCGCCAAGTGGATCACGGGCACGGCGGAGCGTCATCCAAAAACCTGCCATCAACAGCAGCGGCACAAGCAGGTAGAGGCCCAGCAGAAAGCCGGTGCCGTCCGTGGGCTGGCGGACGTTCGTCCGCACGCCGTGCTCGAGCAAGAGAGCGTCGAGTTCCTTGGCCACGTAGTTGGAGAGCTCGAGCGAAAATGTCTTGGGTGCGGCGGCATCGCCTCCCGGGGGTGTCTTGAACTCTCCACGGAGCGTGTTGCCCGTGATCGTCACTGCTGACACGTTGTCGCCCTTCACTTCGCGGACGAACTGGTCGTAACTGAGCACGGCCCCGCTGCTGGCCTGCTCACGGGCCAGCATGGTTACCAGGGCCAATCCCGCCAGGATCAGCATGATGACCACCGGCATGTTGAGCGGGCGACCAGGATTCGGGGGTTGCGGCGGGCGTTTGGCGGTTGGCGGCTTATCCATCGTGCAACTTTCAGGGACAGTCCGGCGGGAAGCCGGGCGGAGCGATCACGCATCGGACCTCATAGTGTAGTGTATGGATTCGATGTGAAAACGTCTGCGAGGCATCACGAGGTGAGCGAAATTCCCGACCGTGAAAATCCAGGACGCAGGCGTGGCGTGGTGGCTGTGGCGCAGCGCGAGGGACTGTTTCTGGCGATCCGCCGCGGCCGCACGGTGCGGGCCGGCGGTCGCGTCTGCTTCCCGGGCGGCCACATTGAGGCCGGCGAGGAAGAGCACGAGGCGGTCGTGCGGGAGTGCCGCGAAGAACTCGCCGCACGGGTCGTGGCCCGGGCGTGTGTGTGGCGCAGCGTGACGTCGTGGGGTACGTCGCTGGCGTGGTGGACCGTTGCCTTCACCGGTGAGGTCGAACTCGTGCCCGATCCGATCGAGGTGGATGAGATTTTTTGGCGATCAGCCGAGGAGCTGCTTGGCGAGCCCGACCTGCTCGAGGGGAATCGCGAGTTTTTGGAAGCGGTGCTCCGCGGGGAGCTGTCGGTGCTGGAGGGGAATGGCCCAGCCTGTCCTATTTGAGGATCACACCCTGCGGCGGCTGCGGTGGTGGCAGCGGCGGCGGATTGGCTGCGTCGTCGAGTAGTTTTCGGAACCGATTGGCCGGTTGGCTGGCGGTCATCGTCGGGAGGCCAGCCACGTCGGCCGCCAAGGCGGTGGTCAGCCAGCTTTCGAGGATCGCCCGCTCGCGGGTTGAGAGCGGCTGAGCGAGTTCCCGCGGTGACGTGGCCGACGTGGGGTGCCGCCCGCTGATCGTGGCAATGAGCGTGGCTGCTGACCGCTCCGGTCCGCAGGCGGCCAGGATCGCCTCCATGTTGCCCAACGTGATTTCGCGGGTGATGCGGCCCGTGAAATCGCGGCGGGAGAAATGCAGGCTGCCAGCATCGGGGCCACCGTGGCAGCCGCCGGTCGCACACCGATTGAAGAGCAGCGGCTGCACGCGACGGGTGTAATCAGCCACGACGGCAGCAGGCGGGTCACCGGCCAGTGCGGCCGGTGCCGCGACAGCGGCCCACGGCAGCAGCGCGGCCATGGCAGCGAACGAACATCGCATGGGAACTCTCGTACCCGTCGAAAACGCCGCGCCCCGGACCGGTACCGGACGCGGCGGTGGGAGGGTAGGTGAGCCGCGGGGCTGCATCAAGGCGGACTGGTTGTGGCCTGCCGCGGCCGCACCATACACTGCCGAGCCCATTTCCCGACGGAGATCTCCATGGAACGCACATTCGTCATGTTCAAGCCCGACTGCCTCGAGCGGGGGCTCCTCGGCACGATTCTCACCCGCTTCGAGCAGAAGGGGCTGCGGCTCGTGGCGATGAAGATGCTGCGGATCACACCCGACATGGCCAAGCAGCACTATGCCGAGCACGTCAGCAAGCCGTTTTATCCCGGCCTCGAAGAGTTCATCACGGCCTCGCCGGTCGTGGCCACCGTGTTCGCCGGGCCCGAGGTGATCCGAGTGGTCCGCGAGATGCTCGGTGCCACCAGCGGCCTCAAGGCGGCGGCCGGCACGATCCGCGGCGACTACAGCGCCAGCCGGCAGATGAATCTCGTGCATGCCTCCGACTCACCCGAGTCGGCGGCCCGTGAGATCGGTATCTACTTCAAGGCAGAGGAGATGCTTGCCTGGGATCCGTCGTTGGCCTGCTGGCTGCAGGCTCCGGGAGAAGCGTGATCGCTGCATGAGTACTCTGGTCTTCGGACATCGCAACCCCGACACCGATGCCATCTGTTCGGCGATCGCCTATGCCGACCTGCTGCGGCGGACGACACGGCCCGACGCCGTGGCTGCCTGCTGCGGGCCGCCCAACCAACGGACGGAATTCGTCCTTCGCCGTGCGGGCCTGCCGGCACCGAAGCTGGTGATGGACGTCAGGCCGCAGGTGGAAGACGTCTGCCGTCGCAACCTGGTGACGGCCTCCTTTGGCGATGTCTTTCACGAGGCCTACGAGCGGATGCGAAAAGGCGATCTGCGGGCGATCCCGGTCGTCGATGGCGACCGGCACGTCGTCGGCGTGCTCTCGATCCTCACGATGATGGAGCTCTTTTTCACCGACGCTGCCGACACCACGAAGGCGCGCGCGGTGCACACGAGCCTCCAGAAGATCTGCCAGGTGCTCGGGGGCTCGTTCCGCAACGCCGTCGACCCGGATCGCGCCGACGAACTGCTCGTGATGGTGGGCTCGATGAGCGCCGAAGGATTCACGGAGCGGATGAAGAACTATCCGGCGGAGCGGCTTATCGTGGTGTGCGGCGACCGGCCGTCAATCCAACTGCCCGCGATCGATGCCCGCGTGCGGGCGATCGTGATCACTGGCGGCTTTCCCCTGGCGGCGGAAGTGATCGAGATTGCAAAAGCGAAGGGAGTGTCGGTGATCTCGAGCCCCTTCGACACGGTCAATACGACATTGCGGATCAAGTCCTCGCAGTTTATCGATCCTGTCGTCGAGCGAGACGTCATTACGGTGCCGGGCAAGTTGTCGGTGACCGAGGCCCGGGAGCTTGTGGAGCGGTCGCCGCAGCCGGTCTTCCCGGTGGTCGGGGACGATGATCAGCTCATTGGAATGGCGTTCAAGACCGACCTGATCAGTCCACCACGGCCCCACCTCGTGCTCGTCGATCACAACGAGCTTGGCCAGGCGGTCAACGGCGCCGATGAAGCGGAGATCGTGGAGGTGCTTGATCACCATCGGCTGGGCGGGGGGCTCAAGAGCACACAACCGATACGGTTCGTGAACGAGCCGGTGGGATCGACCTGCACGCTCGTGGCCCGGCAGTTTCGTGCCGCCGGGATCCAGCCCGACCCTGGGATCGCCCTGTGTATGGCGTCGGGGATCATCGCAGACACGCTCCATCTGCGGTCGCCGACAACGACCGAGGTCGATCGCGAGTGTCTCGCCTGGCTCAAGCCGCTCTGCCGTGAGGATCTCGACGAATATGCCCGCGACTTTTTTCAGACCGGCTCGGCCTTGCGATCGCGCACGCCGGCCGAGGTGATCCGCGAAGACTGCAAGGAATTCACCGAGCACGGCGTGCGTTTTTCAATCTCACAGATCGAAGAGACGGGATTCGATCTGTTTTGGGAGCGCAAGGATGAACTGCGGGACGCGCTGGAGGCGTTTGCTGCGGCGCAGGGGCTCGCGTTTTCAGCGTTGCTCGTGACCGATGTGGTGAGTGATGGCTCGCTTCTGCTCCTGTCGAAGGAGTCGGATGCCTTCGAGGATATCAACTACCCGCGGCTCGACCGGGCGCTCTACCAGTTGGTCGACGTAGTCAGCCGCAAGAAGCAACTCCTGCCGCTGATCTGCCAGCTGCTCGCGAAGTAGGTCTCACAGGGGCGCAGGCCACCGGGCTTGCGCCCGGTGCTTGCTGGATGAGCGCACACATAGCCGCCAGGCGCAAGCCGGCGGGAGGATCGCCCACCCAGCCGCCAGTCAAAAGCCGGCGAGAGGATTGCCCACCCAGCCGCAGGGCGCAAGCCCGCGGGATGATGTACGGCGGGCTGCTGCGTTCATCGGGGTCGCGCACGCACCCTACCGGCCGGGGTGTCGGCGGCGAGGCGGTCGATCATATCGTGGCACGCCCGCTCCACGGCCGTCTGCCACTGGCCATCGGTGAGCCCATCGTTCATCTCCGGCCGCGCGTGGGCGAAGATCACATCGCGGGCGCTCACGACGATGGCCCCGAACCCGTCGGCATGAAACGCTCCCCGTACGTCGGCGGCTCGGCCGCCCTGCTTGCCGAATCCGGGCACGAGAATCCAGGCGTGGGGCATCGCCTCCCGCATGGCGTCGAGTTGCCGCGGCCAGGTGGCGCCCACGACGGCGCCGACGGTGCCGTACCTTTCGCCTTTAGCCGTGCGGGCTGCGAGTTGCTCGACGCCCGTGGCCACGTGTTCGTAGATCGTGTGGCCGTCGGAGGAGAGATCCTGGAAATCTTTGCTGCCGGGGTTGGAGGTTTTCACAAGGATGAAGATGCCGGCCTGCCGCTCGGTGGCAACCTTCACGAAAGGCTCGACGGAATCGAGGCCGAGGTAGGGGTTCACTGTGAGGGCATCGGCGGCCCAGGGCCCCGCGAGCCAGCCTTCAGCGTAGGCCTCGGCTGTGGAGCCAATATCGCCCCGCTTGCCGTCGGCGAGCACGAGCAGATTTTTTCCGTGGGCGTAGGAAATTGTCTCAGCCAGAGCCATCATGCCGTGGGGGCCGAGGGCTTCGAAGCAGGCCAGTTGCGGCTTCACGATGGGCACAAGCGGCGCGACCACGTCGATGACGTCGCGGCAAAATCGTGAGAACACGGCCGCGACGTCTTGCGGGGCCGCATCGCGGGCAGGGGCGAGCGCGGGGGGCAGCGAAGCGAGTCGCGGGTCGAGCCCGATGCAGGCAGGTGTCTGGCGGGCGGCAATGGCGGCGGAGAGCCGCGCGGAAAATGATTGCTTCATGGGTGAGGACAGGCTTCCCAGCCTTTCGCGAAAAATTCGAACGGTCTCCTCGGGAGTTGATCGTGTCACCGGGGCGACCATGACTTGGTCAGTGTGTCGGTTGGGCCGGCCTTTGGCGAGGGGCGGGGACGATCCGCTGGCTTTTGGGGCCCGAGCGGACGTAGGGTTCCATGTCGCAGGGATCTCCGGTTTGCGGCGGGCGAAAATGGCCGGGACGCCTTCCAGCAATAACGAGACGTGGAGGTGTGTGATGGCGCGTGTGAATCCGAATCGGCTGGGCATGGTGCTGGCGGTGATGATGGCGGCGTGGCATGGGCTGTGGCTGGTGCTCGTGGCCACGGGTGTTGGGCAGACGGTGGCTGATTTCGTGCTGCGGCTCCACTTCATGGAGCCTGATGTGACGGTCCAGCCCTTCACTCTTGGCGGCGCGGCGGCGCTAGTGGCCGTGGCGGCGGCAGCCGGGTACGTCGCGGGGGTCGTCGGGGCTTCGCTCTGGAATTGCCTTTCTGCCTGGTGCGTGCATGAGTCGGCCGGGGTGACCACGATGACCCGCTCGCCGGCCAAATAGGCGTGGCGGCAGGTTCGTGTTGAATGGTGGCAGGGGTTCTGCGATAGTAAGTCCGTCGTGGGGTGGCAATGCGAAAAGCATCGCTGCCATACGGCTGTTTCGGGGCGTGGCGCAGTCTGGCTAGCGCGCTTGACTGGGGGTCAAGAGGTCGCAGGTTCAAGTCCTGTCGCCCCGACGTTGGTTCCCTGATGAGTCTGCT